>JAFUCL010000010.1 GCA_017459725.1 Solobacterium sp.
GGATCGACCGGGACTGATCGATCCTTTGAACTACTATCTGAGTAATTCGTGCTGACAATACAGATGTAGCGCCGTATACGAGATCCGTACGTACGGTGCAACGGGAGGGGCGGGACTAATAATCCCCCTCTACCCTATTTATATGGCTTCGGTATGCGGTTCTGTTTTGCCGCGCATGATGAACATCAGCACAACCGAAGTAACCAGCACTGCGCATCCCACCAGTCTGTAGCTTGGCGCAAACCCGATCCACTCGATCAGTCTGCCGCCGAAGAGATAGGCAAGGATACTGGCAATGCCGGTCTGCACGATATGCAGGATGCTCTGGCATTCGGAGGCTTTTCCGACGCGGGCAGCTGCGGAAATGTATGTGGAACAGCCGTAATGGATGACCATATACGTAACGCCCTGCATCAGCTGCGAACAGATGAAGAAGGCGAGACTGCCGCCCGACACAATGAAGATCCGGATACCCATCAGAAGACATCCGATGCCGATCAGCTTCACACTGTCGAACCGTCTGAACAGACGATGGGCTAAAAGCAGAATCGGTATCTCACTGGATGCGGAGCAGAACTGCATCAGGCCGATTTCACTCTGCGTATATCCGAGATCCACTGCATATACACTCAGATACGCACCCGAGAAGCCGGCGCCGAGCTGGAAGACGAAGGCAAACAGCAGTACATAGATGACATCATGTGTGCGGAAGTTCTCTTCCAGATTGAAGTTGAAGCGTTTCTTCTTTTCTGTAACAGCAATCGGCTGTTCATCCTCGCTCTTCGGCAGAAGCCGTATGGCCAGGGCAAACACCAGATAGCTGACGGCAGCCAGGGTAAACTGGGCAGAGGGATGCGCCTTCAGGAATGATCCCACGAAGTATACGACGATGGCATAGCCGATGGTCCCGCCGAGACGTATCTTCGAGAAATCATATCCCAGTTCCCGGGCATTCCGGATGACGATGGCATCCACCATCGGAGACACCGAGGTGGAGAACACCGCCAGCAGGGAGGCGGAGAACAGGAAGTTCTGAAAGCTTGTACCGAGGTAATAGGTCATCAGAGCCGCAGCCACACCGGCAGTGACTATAGACGCGTATGTTCTTGCTTTACCGGTCAGGTCTGCACGTCTTGCCCACAGCGGCTGTATGAAGATCGTGGAGATGCAGGCAATCATGCTGAGCATACCGATCTGGGTTGTGGTAAGACCGTGCTGACGGTAGTAAGCGCTCAGAAACGGCGCATACAGAGCAATGGACACATAAAGCAGTGTATTCAGACTCAGCAGATGCAGGAATGAGATCGGCTTGTTATCTGTTGTCAAAATGCGCCTCCCCGGCAACGTTGCTCAGTCCCCAGGAATACTTCTTTACACGCTCATCGAGCTCTGTCCGGTCGATTTCACCGGTTTCAATGAACTTCAGCGTTACATCCGCAGTGGGAATACCGGCTCTGCCGCCCATGCATGTGCACTTAATGGCACTGACGGCGCAGGCAAAGCGGATCGTATCATACAGCGAATAGTTGTGCTTCAGACCGTAGAAGAAGGCACCATGGAAGGTATCGCCGGCACCGACCGTATCCTTGACATCAACCTTGAAGCCGGGCACTTCCGCATAACCGCTGCTGTCTATGCCGCGGGCACCGTCCGCACCGAACGTGAAGACGACACACTCAGGTCCCATGGCCTGCACACTGCGCAGGTTTTCTTCATAGTTTTTATCACTGAAGGTTTCATCGTAAACAAACTCTGAAGCAATAAAGTAATCGATGTAAGGCAGAACTTTTTCATAGCGGGAGATATGTCCGCCGCTGGCATCGATCAGCACTTTCATACCGTGCTCTTTCGCATACTTTGCCAGAGCCACATTCATATCATCCATGAATGCTATATACAGGTAATCGGCATTTTCCAGGAACTTCAGGTCAACTTCCTCAAGCTTCAGATGATCATATCCGCCCGGACGGTACAGAATGTTGCGGCCGTGATGTTCATCTTCGGAAAGAATCACACCGATGTCCGTCATCTGTCCTTCACGGATCTTTGCCTGTGACAGGTCAATGCCATGGTCCGCAAAGTCGTTGTAGCAGAAACGGCCGAACAGATCGTCTCCCATAGCGCCTACGAGTGCTGTTTTAAGACCGCAGCGCGCCGCCGATACCAGTCCGGTCGGGACCACACCGCCGCCCTGCCAGCTGCCTTCCTGAACCCGTCTTCCCTGATTCGGACCGGGAAGAGATTCAATATGGATTGCATAATCCACACACGGATGTCCGATTCCGATAATATCAAACTTTTTCATAGCAACAATTTCCCCTTAAAGGTGTTACGGCGTTAAAGAAAGCGGAACACGGGATGCGGCCACATGCTCCGCTGCAGAGATTACAGTGAGAAGTTGTTCGGATTCAGCATCGCAATCTTTTCTTTGACAAAGTCGATGCACGGTCTCTCAAGCGCCCGCAGGTTTCCGAAGTAGTTGCCCGGACGTTCATTCGTCTCATAGAACTGAACGGATGTGTTGTAGAAGCATCTCTGGTACTCGGTGGCGATATTGAACTTGGACATACCGAGCTGAACGGCTTTCTGCATCTGCTCGTACGGAATGTCGCTGCCGCCGTGCATAACCAGCGGAATATCCAGAACTTCTCTCAGTTCCTTGATCAGATCGAACTGCAGTTCAGGTGTCTTCACATAGTTGCCGTGGGCGTTGCCGACAGCCACTGCCAGGGAATCGCATCCGGTCAGCTTGACGAATTCAACAGCCTGTTCCGGTTTGGTGAAGTTATCGGGATTGAAGAAGTCTTCAATCTTGGATCCGGTGCCGACGTGGCCGAGTTCCGCTTCAACATCCACACCCATGACATGGGCGATTTCAACGACTTTCTTTGTCAGTTCGACATTCTCTTCATACGGAAGGGAGGAACCGTCAATCATAACGGAAGGGAACCGTGCCGCAAGACCTCTGACCGCAATGTCGAAACCTCTTGAATGATCGAGGTGCAGGGCAATCGGTACGGATGCCTTGTGGGCCATATTGATGGTGATGCTGCGGATATCATCGAGAGATGCATGTACATCAAGTCCCGGGAAGTACTGAATGATCAGCGGCATGCGTGCTTCTTCAGCAGCCATAACGGCGAATTTGACGCTTTCATAATTGAATACATTGATGGCAGGAACACCGAACTTATGTTCCTCAGCGAACTTCAGAAGTTCATTTGTTTTGATTAACGGCATTATGTTTTCCTTTCTTCTGTCTGTACAGACGTGTCTATGACACGGAGTTTTGAAACAAAGCTTAAGAATTACCCGATTTCATAATAATACAGCAGAAAAAAAATACAAGTGAAATAGTTGTTTATAAATGAAGTTTACAAACAAATTGGCATATAGTATACTTCTGTTGAAAGAATTACCCGATTCTTAGAATTGATCATGAACGAAGCCGGTGCAGGAGCCGGATGAAGGTATTTTGATAATCCTGAATACGGAGGACAGAAAGACAGGTATGGAAAAGAAAAAAGTGATTCTGGGTGTAGTGCCCACCAAGAGACCGTTCCTTTCAATGGAAGAGGCCAAGAGGCAGAAGGATGCCTTCATGGCAAAGATCAGATCCATCAAACCGGATGCTGTAACGATTGTTGATATCGATGATATCTGCGAGAACGGTATCCTCTTCAAGCCGGATCTGGCCCCGGTTGTTATTGAAAAGCTGAAGGCAGCGAAGTGCGATGCACTGTTTACACCGTTCTGCGATTTCGGTGATGAAGAGAGCGTTGCCAGAGTTGCCGCAGGAATGATGCTGCCGACACTGGTATGGGGCAACCGTGATGAAAGACCGAATAATTCCACCGGCCGCGGCCGTGATACCCAGTGCGGTATGTTTGCGTCCACCAAGGTTATGGCGCGTTTCGGCGTCAAGTACAGCTATATCTGGAACTGCTCGACAGACAGTGAAGATTTCGCCAAGGGATACGAACGCTTTATCCGTGTAGCCATGGTGCTGAAGACACTGAAGTCCCTGCGTGTTGCCAAGATTGGTGAACGTCCGGGTTCCTTCTTCAGCGTTATGACAAATGACGCCAACCTCATTACCAGGTTCGGCATTACCTGTGTTCCGGTATCACCGTTTGAATGCGCACAGGCAGCCAACAAGCTGATCGAAGATAAGGATCCGGTGCTGGCAGAATATACAAAGGATCTGCTGAAGCGCTTTGATACGGAAACCATGCAGGAAGCAGATGTTGAAAAAGCAGCTGCCCTGAAGCTTGCCATTGAGAACATCATGCGTGCAAGAGGCTGTGAAGTCGGCGCGTTCGAATGCTGGAGCGCATTCCCGCGTGTGTACGGTTCATGCCCGTGCGTAGTGCTCGGCGATATGGCTGACTGCGGTCTGCCGCTGTCCTGCGAAACCGACGTCAACGGTGCCATTACCCTGGCAATCCTGCAGGCTGCGAACCTCTATGAAGAATCACCGTTCCTTGCCGACCTGACCATCCGCAATCCTGAAAACGATGACTCTGAACTGCTGTGGCACTGCGGACCGTTCCCGTATTCACTGAAGGCTGATGCCAGCAAAGCATCCCTGGTGCGCGGACAGGAACAGTTTGAACTGAAGCAGGGCCATCTGACCATTGCCCGCTTCGATGATCTCAACGGCGAATATACACTGTTCTGCGGCGAAGGCGACACCACCACCGGACCGGAAACCACAGGCACATATGTATACTTCAAGGCTGACAACTGGAAGAGATGGGAAGAGAAGCTGATGTTCGGACCGTACATCCACCATGTAGGCGGTGTATACGGCGACTATCTGCCGGTGCTGCGTGAAGTTGCACGCTACCTCGGCATCCACTTCGACAACGCACATGAACAGGGCATCTACAGTCTGTAAGGAGGCTGACACAATATGAGAACAATTCAGGCGAAACCCCTCAGCAAGGAAGCATTCCGCAGATACGGCGAATACCAGAATCTGCTGGATACCGAAGATCTTGCCAAAGCGTCCATCAATCCGCGCGGTTTCTTCGCGGATGTACTGACACTTAATTTCGGCACCACCACACTGCCGACCGTTTCCGTCTGCCACGTCACAAAGACAGACCGCAAGATCGTCCGCATGATGGAAGCGCATCAGTATACATGTGAAGGTCTGCTGCCGATTGACGCGGATGTCATCATCTTCGTAGGCACACCGGGCAGAGGCAAATTCACGGTCGACAATCTGGAAGCGTTCATTATCCCGCAGGGAACCTTCGTCAAACTGAATCCGCTGATCGTACACGGAACCCAGTACGTCATTGACAAGGATGAAGCACATATTCTGTGCATGCTGCCGGGCAGAACATTCCGCAATGATATGATTGCCGTCTTCGCCGAAGATGAAGCGGAGCAGGCGGAAATCGTACTTTGATCAACCAAAGGAGGCCGTAACGGCCTCTTTTAAAGTGCACACGGCTGGAAAATAATTAATTGAGATGTTATAATTTCTTCAGATTTAATAACAGAGTTGTTAAACCGAAAGAGGTGTTATATGGAAACTAGCAGAAAACCGCGGAACATTAAACTTCACAACGAGAAACTGGTCATCCGCATTCTCAGCGGTGCAGAATCCATGCCTGCAAGTGAAATTGCCGCCAAGGCCAACCTCAGTATTACGTCCGTCATGAAGATCCTGGTGGCGCTTCAGAATGCCAAAGCGGTCAAGTCCATCGGGAAAGGCTGTTCAACGGAAGAAGGCGGCAAGCGCCCGGAGCTGTTTGCGGTCAATGAAGAGTATCTGTATTCTCTTGGCTGTCTGGTGGATACCGCATTCCTTCGGATTACCCTGATGGATTTCCGGCACAATGTCGTGGATACGGCAGAAAGGTCCTGGGATCATCCGCAGAATGTGGAGGCTGCCCTGGATGCACTGGCCGGTTCCATCCGCAAGATGGTCAGTGATCACGGCCTGACCCCGGAAAACATATGCGGGATTGCCGTCGGTCTGAACGGCATCATCGATGCGGACAAAGGAATTCTCAGACATCCAGTCCTGGATATTCCCTGGGGCAAAAACACACCTGTCGGTGAAATGCTGCACAGCAGACTCCATGACTTCCATCATATCCGTGTGGACAACACCGGACGGTATCTGTCCTATGCACTGCTGCTGACACATCCCGAGTATGCGGACAAAACCGTCTTCAGCATCTTTGTCGGTACGCATACGGTCGGCTGTCTGCTGGATAAGAGTGAAATGCAGAGAGGCTATAACGGTTTCCTGGGTGAAGTCGGTCATATGACGATCCTGCCGGGCTACAGAGGCAGGCGCTGTTCCTGCGGCAGCTACGGTTGCTTTGAATCATTGGTCAGTGATGAAGCGGTGGCTGACCAGGCAAAGGAAATCGGCAAAGACTGGCCGGATGATCCGCTCTGTAAAGCGTACTGTGCAGGGGAAGCACATCTCCCCGATCTGTTCAAAGCTGCGAATGAGGGCAGTGAATTTGCCCTGACGGTTGTCCGCAAAGTAGCAGGTTATTTCGCCCAGCTGATCCGCAATGTGCTGCTGAGCTGTGATCCGCAGATCATCGTCATCAACGGTGTATACGGAGGTGCCGGCGAAGCCTTCCGGAATGCCGTGCTGGATGCGGTTTCCGACATTGCCTTCTTCGACATCGATACCCGTACAAGCCTGGAATTCATCTCTTCGGAGAATGTCATCACCAAGGCGGATATCGGGGCGGCGTTCTATGCTCTGGAGCGTTATCTGAGACACACGGAAGAGATATGATCAACAGCTGCGGAGAAATCCGCAGTTTTTCTTTTTTGGCGCTATAATAGTCGGGTGAGGTTGAACTATGGAAAAATGGAGTACCGTAACGGCTTCTGCTGAAGAAACACATGCGCTCGGCCGCAGGCTCGGTGAACTTGCCGGTGAACGTATGGTTTTCCTGATGGAAGGGGATCTCGGCGCAGGCAAAACAACCCTGACCCAGGGCATTGCACAGGGACTCGGCGTCACCCGGAATGTGACCAGTCCCACGTTCACGATTCTGAAGATCTATCACGGCAGAATACCGCTGTATCATATTGACGCATACCGGCTGGAAGGCATCCACCAGGATCTCGGTTTTGATGAATACCTGGATGATGACGGCCTTACTGTAATCGAATGGGCGCAGTTTGTGCCGGACCTGATTCCGGATGAATATCTGCAGATTGCGGTTCATCTGCTGGACGGCGACGCGCGGGAATTCACGTTTACCGCACACGGTGAACGCTACGGACAGCTGCTGGAGGATTTGAAATGATTACACTTTGCATGGATACAAGCCATAACCTGCTGGTGCTGGCTTTGCTGGAAGATAACAGACTGCTGGGCGGAACCCAGATGGTCTGCCCCAAAAAACAGTCGGAGGAGATCTTTCCGCAGCTGATTGCGCTGATGGAAAAGACCGGACATAAACCCGAAGAAATCGGTGCGGTTGCCGTAACCGAAGGACCGGGCAGCTATACGGGTGTGCGCATTGCCATGACCGTAGCCAAGGTGCTGGCAGGAACCCGTGATATACCGCTGTATACGGTCGGTACGCTGCAACTGTATGCAGGTCTTGATGACTGTCTCGTGCTGCTGGATGCGCGCGGAGGAAGGGCATATACGGCCTGCTGCAGATCCGGCAGTTACGTTACTCAGCCCCAGGCAGTTCCCTGTGAGGAAATCCGGGCTTCCCTGAAGGATGGACAGACGGTATACGGAGACGGACACCTGATCGGACTTGAAGACTGTGTGCCTGATCTCACGGAGAATTTCCTGAAGCTGAAGCCGTACTGGAAGAAGGCTGAGAACGTGCACATGGTCATGCCGGAGTATCTCAAGAGCAGCGACGCTTATCTGGTGAAGAAATGATCAGGCGCATGACAGCGGACGATCTTGCGGAAATTGACAGACTCGAAAAGATTCTGTTCACATCCCCGTGGCCCCAGTCCGCTTATGAGTATGAAATGAACGGCAACCCCTTCGGCAATCCCTCCGTTCTGGAAGAGGACGGCGAGATTATCGGTTACTGCGACTGGTGGATCATGTACGAACATGCAGAGATTGCCACCATCGGTGTAAAGCCCGATAAACGGCGGATGGGGTATGCGCAGATGATGCTGGATCATATTGTTGCGGATGCGGAGAAGAACGGCTGTGAGACGCTGTCCCTTGAAGTCCGCGTATCCAACGATCCGGCAATACGGTTATATGAGAAGAACGGTTTTATCCAGGTGAATATCCGTAAGCATTACTACGATGACAACGGTGAGGATGCATACCTGATGGTGAAACCGCTGGGAGGTAATTACGATGACGATGCTGCTGGCAATTGAAACAAGCTGTGATGAAACAGCATGCGCAGTGGTCAGAGACGGAAAGGAAATCCTTTCCAATATAGTTTCTTCGCAGATCAACGTGCATACGATGTACGGAGGCGTAGTCCCCGAAGTCGCCAGCCGGATCCACGTGGAGAACATATCCGCGGTAATCACGGAAGCCATCAACCAGTCCGGGGTTACCATGGATGAGATTGACGGCATTGCCTATACCCAGGGGCCGGGTCTCATCGGTTCCCTGCATGTAGGTGTGCAGGCTGCCAAGACGCTTGCCTGGGCGTACAACAAACCGCTGATTCCGATCAACCATATGACCGGTCATATTTATGCCAATGCATTTGTGGCAGACCTGAAGTTTCCGCTGATGGCACTGGTTGTTTCCGGCGGCCATACGGAACTGGTATGGATGAAGGATGACTGGAACTTTGAAGTGCTCGGCACGACCAGGGATGATGCCATCGGTGAAGCATATGACAAGGTGGCAAGGGTTCTTGATCTCGGCTATCCCGGCGGCCCGGTCATGGACAAGCTGGCCAAGCAGGGCAAAGCACACTACAAACTGCCGGTGCCGAAGACTGCAGGTGAATTTGACTTCTCCTTCAGCGGCCTGAAGACAGCGGTATTGCAGCTGGCGGAAAGAGAACGCAAAGCGGGCAATGAGATCATCCCGGAAGACCTGGCCTATGCATTCCAGGAAACCGCACTTGGCACAATGGTCGGCAAAACCGCTGCGGCAGTTGAACACTACCGTCCGAAGATGATCGTACTTGCCGGCGGTGTGGCAGCCAATTCAAGACTGCGTGAAATGATGAAGGAAGCAATGGCAAAGCATCCGGAGACGGAGCTGGTGATTCCGCCGATGTGGTGCTGCACGGACAATGCGGCAATGATCGGTGCGGCCGGCTATGTTGCTTGGAAACACGGGCTGACAGGCGGCTTTGATGCCTCGGCAGATCCCGGTCTTCCGATGCCTGGTGAAATTTAACAAAACTTTCACAAACATTGCTTTTCGTGATATGATGTTCTGGGTGATGTGATTATGGAAAACAAAAAGAGTGTACCTAAGGCAACACTGCAGAGGTATCCTGTTTATCTGAAAGCACTGCGCAGACTGAAACAGGAAGGCGTAGAACGTATTATGTCACGTGAACTGGCGGAATACGTTTCCATCGAATCCACAACAATACGAAGGGATTTCAGTTTTCTCGGCAATCTGGGAAAACAGGGTTACGGATACAATGTCGATAACCTGATTGAAGTGTTCAGTGAGCAGCTCGGTGTCAACTTTGACGAAAAGATCATCCTGGTCGGATGCGGCAACCTCGGCAAGGCACTGCTGAATTACAATCACTGGAATCATGTGGTCGGTGAAATTGTATGTGCATTTGATATCCGTCCCGAACAGATTGAAAATGCGGCCGTTCCCGTATATAATCTTGCGGAACTGGATGAGCATATGCCCAAGGGGTGCAGGATTGCCATTCTCTGTATATCGCAGGATGAACAGCAGACAGTTGATCTGCTGGTTGCACACGGAATCAAGGGAATCGTCAGCTTCAGCTCGGAGCACTTCACGGTTCCGGACGGGGTTTATGTAAAGTCCGTCGATGTAGTATCCAGTATTCAGGAGTTGGTGTTTGAGACCAATTCACTGAAGAAATAAATTTTGTCAGAGGGAGAATAAGAGTATGCTGAGTGAAATGACAGTACGTGAGCTCTATGAGCTTACAAATGAAGGAAGTGATCTGGAAAAGGACCAGATCGAATATGTATCGCTGCAGGGCTGGATCAGGACGAACCGCCTGAGCAAGAACGTCGGCTTTATTGCGCTGAATGACGGTACATATTTCAAGAATGCTCAGCTGGTCTATTCGCCTGACCTGCCGAACTTTGAAGAGATTTCCAAATATCTGACCGGTACGGCTGTCAGTGTCACCGGTAAATATCTGCTGACCCCGGAGAACAAACAGCCGTTTGAAATCCAGGTCACCGAGATTGTTCTTGAGGGTGCATGCGACAGCACATATCCGCTGCAGAAGAAGCGCCACAGCTTTGAGTATCTGCGTGAAATCGGACATCTGCGTCCCCGCACCAATACATTCTCTGCTGTCTTCCGTGTCCGCTCGGCACTGGCTATGGCAATCCATGAATTCTTCCAGGATCAGGGCTTTGTCTATGTCAACACACCGATCATCACGGGTGCCGATGCAGAGGGTGCCGGTGAGACATTTACAGTCACCACAAGAAGCGATGCAAACTATGAAGAGGACTTCTTCGGCAAGCATGCAAGCCTGACGGTTTCCGGTCAGCTGCAGGGTGAAGCCTATGCTCTTGCTTTCCGTGATATCTATACATTCGGACCGACCTTCCGTGCCGAGAACTCCAATACTTCCACACATGCGGCGGAATTCTGGATGATTGAGCCGGAAATGGCATTTGCAGATCTCGAAGATGATATGGACTGCATCGAAGATATGGTCAAGTACTGCATCGACTATGTGCAGGAGAACTGTCCGGAAGAGATGGCTTTCTTCAATGAGATGATCGACAAGACACTGAAGGAACGCCTGGACCATGTACGCAGCAGTGAATTCCGCAGAATGCCGTATACAGAGGCAATCGAAATTCTGAAGAACGCCGATGCGGATTTTGAAAACAAGAATATCTTCTGGGGTATGGATCTGAATACCGAGCATGAACGCTACCTGACCGAAAAGGTCGTCAAGGGACCGGTGTTCCTGATCGATTATCCGGAAGAGATCAAAGCATTCTACATGCGCAGAAATGATGACGGCAAGACGGTTGCGGCATGTGACCTGCTTGTGCCGGGTGTCGGCGAGCTTGTCGGCGGCAGCCAGAGAGAAGAACGTCTGGATGTTCTGGAATCCAGAATGGATGCCCTGGGCATGAACAAGGACGGATATCAGTGGTACCTGGATCTGAGAAGATTCGGCGGCTGCAAACATGCGGGCTTCGGTCTCGGCTTTGAACGTCTGGTTATGTATGTCACAGGCATGCAGAATATCAGAGACGTGATTCCGTTTGCACGCACACCCCGGAACCTCGACTTCTGATCGGACACACACTGGGAATGCCGGGCGGAGGATGCCGGGCATTCCCTTATTTTTAGTACAGGAGCTTTTCAACCATGCTATATCAGGTCAGTCACGGCACCAAAAGCTTCGGCGCGGATACTGTATTCGAAGATGTGCAGTTTGAGATCCGCTCGAATGAAAAGATAACGATCGTCGGACGCAACGGCTGCGGTAAGACGACCTTTTTGCGGTGCATGTGCGGTGAGACGGACTTTGACAAAGGCACTGTCTCCATGACCAACGGAACCACCATCGGTTATCTTGCCCAGAAACAGCTGGAACATGATGACTGGACGGTGGAGGAAACCCTCAGGGAAGTGTTTGAACCTGTCTTTGCCATGCAGAAGAGCATGGAGGAGATGGAGGAGCGCATGCGTACGTCTGCGGATGACAAACTGCTGGCCCAGTATGCGGAAGCACAGGAACGCTTTGAGGAGATGAACGGGTATAACTGGGAATCCGAAATGATGACGGTGTTCACCCGCTTCGGTTTTACCAGGGATGATCTGAAGAAGAAAATCGGGGAATTCTCCGGCGGCCAGAAAACCAGGATTGCCTTTGCAAGACTGCTGCTGTCCAAACCGGATATTCTGCTGCTGGATGAGCCTACCAACCATCTGGATCTGGAAACGATTGAATGGCTGGAAGGATATGTCAAAAACTATCCCAAAGCCGTAGTGACCGTATCCCATGACCGTATGTTCCTGGACCATACCACCGATGTGGTGTATGAGATCGAATACGGCAGGATGACGCGCTATGCCGGCAACTATTCCTCATATGTGACGCAGAAGCGGAACAACCTGGAAAAACAGCAGCAGGCATATGACCGCCAGCAGAAGGAAATCGAACGTCTTGAATCGCTGATCGAGAAGTTCCGCTATAAGAAGAACAAAGCAGCCTTTGCCCAGTCCAAGATCAAATACCTGGACCGTATGGACCGGGTGGATCCGGTGCAGAAGGCAGACACAAAGTCATTCAAGGCACACTTTACACCGCGTCTGAAAGGCGGGGAGAAAGTCCTGGAAACCGACCGGCTGACCATCGGCTACGGCGAACCGCTGTGCACGGTGACCATGTCCATGCGCAGAGGAGACCGCATCGGTGTGATCGGTCCCAACGGAACCGGCAAGTCCACCTTTGTCAAAACCCTGATGGGTCTGCTGGATCCGCTGTCGGGAAGCTATCTGTTTGGACACCAGATTGAAAGAGGTTATTTTGATCAGCAGCTGGCCCAGTTCTCCAGCGGCAAGACTGTCCTTGAAGAGCTGTGGGATGATTATCCTGATCTTGACCGTACCCAGGTGCGCACGGTGCTCGGCAGCTTTCTGTTTTCGGCAGATGATGTGTTCAAGACCGTAGATGTGCTCTCCGGCGGAGAGAAAGTCAGACTGTCACTGGCCAAGCTGCTTCTGCAGCATTCCAATCTGCTGATCCTGGATGAACCGACCAACCACCTGGATATTCCGGGCAAGGAAGCCCTGGAGGAATCCCTGAGTGATTTCACGGGCTCCATTCTGTTTGTTTCGCATGACCGCTATTTCATCAGCCGTCTGGCTACATCGCTGCTGGTCCTGGATCAGGAAGGCAACGCAACCTTCGTGCCGATGACGTATGAGGAGTATATGAACATGCAGAAGGAAGTGCCGCCCGTACAGCAGACCAAACAGCCTGTACAGGAAAAGAAACCGGAGAAGAAACTGTCTCCGGATGCCCTGCGCCGTCTGATTGCGAAAACCGAAGAGGAGATTACAAAGAAGGAACAAGAACTCGAAGAAAAAAGAGCACTGCGCTTTGAACCTGAGTATTACCAGGATTATCAGAAGATGGCGGTGCTGGATGAAGAGATAGACGATATACACAACGAACTGGCCCATCTCTACGAAAAGTGGGAAGAGCTCAGTGCATAAGACAGTATAATTACAGTAAAGAGGAGGAAATGCATATGTCCAATTGTCTGGTGGCACAGTCCGGCGGACCTACTTCAGTAATCAACGCAACAATTGCGGGCATTGTTAAAGCCAACCAGCTGAATCCGCTCTATGAACATGTTTACGGCGGTCTGAACGGTGTTGAAGGCATTCTGAATGAACGCTTTGTAGACCTGACGGATATGAGTGAAGAGGAGAACCGCATTCTGCAGCAGACACCTTCTTCAGCACTCGGCTCCTGCCGCTACAAACTGAAGCGTGACAATGTCAAGGATTTCGAGAAGCTGATCCGGATCATGGAAAAGTATGACATCAGCACCGTGTTCTATACCGGCGGCAACGATTCCATGGATACCGTAACGGCACTCAGTGAATATGCGGAAGCCCAGGGCATTACCGGCAGAAGATTCATCGGCTGCCCGAAAACAATTGACAATGACCTGATGCATACCGACCACTGCCCGGGATACGGTTCTGCCGCAAAGTACATCGCTGCTACAACCCTGCAGACCTGGCTGGATCTGAATGTTTACACACGTCAGGAAGTGCTGATCGTGGAGACCATGGGCAGGGATGCCGGCTGGCTGGCCGCAAGTGCATGTCTTTCCGGTGTTGTGGATATTCTGATCATTCCGGAAGCTCCTTTTGACAAAGATGAATTCCTGAAGCTGGTGCGCAAATTCATCAGACAGAAGAACAAGTGTGTGGTGGTTGTATCGGAAGGTGCCCGTTATGCGGACGGTACATATATCTCTTCTTCCGAAACAAAGAACGACGGCTTCGGACACGCTACCCTGGGCGGTGCAGCCCATACCCTGAAGGAAATGGTTCTGGAATCCGGTGTTTCATCACGCTGCCGTGTACAGGATCTCTCCTATGCCCAGAGATGCCATGCCGGTGATCTGTCCCTGACGGATATGACGGAATCCTTCCGCCTCGGTATGTCCGCGCATATGCACTCTGCCGATCCTGCCTTCACAGGCCGCATGGTTGCCCTGAAGCGCCGTGAGGGTGAAGCCTATGAGGTTGAATATATTACGATCCCTGCCGGGGAAGCAGCCAACTATGTCAGAAACTTCCCGGCGGAATGGATCCTGCCGGATTACCAGGGTGTTACCGAAGAAGCACTGGCTTATATGCGCCCGCTGATTCAGGGAAAACCGGACCTGATTCTGGAGAACGGTCTGCCGGCCTACGTAAAGCCGTATTACATGAGATAAACATCAGAACAGTCTGCGGACTGTTCTTTTTCTGTCACATCGGTCTGTTCCGGGGTGTTTCCATTGCGAAGGGAGGAATTCCGTATGAAGAAACTTCTGAAGCATTTCGTGACAGCGTATGCATTGATCTGCCTGACTGCCTGCGCCATGCAGAGCAGAGAGGAAGCAACGGTGCAGACATCACTTCCGCAGGAAACTGCAGAACCCGCTGAAACCGCCGTTCCGGAAACCCTGGAAATCAGCTTCCATGATTACAACGGACAGTTTGAGGAACGTTCTCTGCATGCGGATGATCCGGAGATCCTCGGTATGTTCCATCAGCTGCTTGATGTATTCCGTACACCCGATGCAAAGGATATACTGCGCATGGAAGCGGGCTTTGAAGCCATGCCGGATGTGTGGTTCGGATGCGGGGATGACTGGTTCTCGGCAGAATACATGGCGACAGCCGTGTGGTACGGACCCGAAGGATCAAAGCCGGTGGAGGATGTCTGGTATATCGAAAGCGGTGAGAACTACTGCCTGCTTCCGGCCGAAAGTGAAACCGGAGGTCTGCTGCAGAAGCTGATAGAGAAAACAAAAGACAGACTGTAAGGCCTGTCTTGTTTGTATTATTCCGGTTGTTCCGTTTCTCCGATAAATTCAACGATTTCATTCGGCTTGCAGTCCAGTATCTCACACAGTCTGCCGAGCGTTGTCATTGTAATCGAGGCATTATGGCGGAGATTATTGATGGTACGGCCGCTGAATTCATAATCCTTGATCAGCTTGTAGGTGGAAATGTTTTTCTGCTTCATGGTGTTCCATAGCGGTGCATAACTGATTCTCATACCTTAATTGTTCAAGGTATGATTACATTTGGAAATGCTGAAAAATGTAAGTATACAGGTATTATCGGGTGACTTCTCTGATCAGATAGTATAGCTCTGATGCTGTGCGGTTCTGCAAAGTGCGGCTGTCTGCGGCCAGACAAATATTATACTGTACGGCAGGCTGCAGAGGGCTGCTCAGGGCGGTTCCGGTTTCCGTCAGGCAGTGCTCCGGGAGTATGGTGGCAGCGTAGCCGAGGTTTAACAGACGGAGCTGTTCTTCTGTGTTGCGGGCTGTATACAGATGAGGGCATTCATCCAGACGCTCGCGGATCCGCTGCGGAATCATTCTGTAAAGAAGCGTGTATGAAGCCGGAAGCGCAAACGGTATATGATACAGCTGTTCTTCCGTCAGAGCTCCATTCACATATCCGGCAGGTATGCTCATATACAGTTTTTCTTCATACAGCCGTATGTGTTTCAATCCGTTCAGGTGACTGCCGCCGGCGAGAATGCCGAGTGAGACCGATCCGCTGTGCAGCAGTTCGGGGATGTCCAAAGAGTCTGTACGGTGGAAGAACAGGCGCACTTCCGGATACTCCTTATGAACGGCTTCTTCGATGCGCTTGCCGAGGTAAAGCCATGCCTGGGTGCAGATCCCGATAATGACCGTTTTGTCCGGCTGCCTGTGCAAATCCTCAATGCGGCTGTATGTGTTTCTGCGCAGGGAAACCATGTCGGAAGCATACTTCAGATATATTCTTCCGGCGTCGGTGGGTATCAGTTTTCTTTCCCGGCGGGCAAAGAACGGAATGCCGAATTCTTTTTCTTCCCTGGCAAGACTCTGCGATAATGCCGACTGCGAAATGTGCAGACGCTCAGCAGCTGCGGATACGGTGCCTTCTTCGGCAATTGCGAGTATATATTCCTGTATTCTGGTGTCCATGATTACCTCCGCTGCAGCATCTTTTGATAATTAATGTATGCGCGCTCGGCTTCGCTGAGTGTTTTGTTTTTCTTATAAACGGTTACGGCTGTGCTGATGATGACGGGTGCGAATGAGTAGGGAGAAACCGCATCCAGAGGTGTCATCTCGTTGCGGGGCAGGGCGGCTGCACCGTTGCCGCTCAGCAGCATCTGCCGGATGACTGCGACATTGGCACTCGTGAAAATAACTTTGGGTTCATAGCCGGCTTCCGCAAAGCGCTCTTTTATTGCCCGTGAATAGGACATTTCATCCGACGGCATGATCATGGGAATATCACGGATCAGCGCAAAATCAATCACAGGAAGAGGAGCATCTGCTTTCAGACTGCCGGCATCATAGTATCCGGGCATGCCTTTGGGTATATACAGAACGATTTCCCGTGATCCGTGCTGTTCGTAGACAATGTCTTTCCGGCTCAGTCCGACCGATGAACCTAAACCGATATCAAGCTTGTCTTTGGCAATCATGTCCATCATATCTTCGTTGTAACATTCCACAAACTGCAGTTTGACCTGCGGATATCTTTCGTGCATATACGGATAAAGCCTGGCAAAGAAGCGTGCACCGCCGTTCGGTGTACCGCCGATGCGGATGACCTCCTGCGGTTCCGGCAGCAGTCCGCTGATCTCTCTGTGGCAGGTCTCGGAGAGTCTCACCATTTCCTCCGCAGCTTTCAGATAATATGATCCGGCCGGTGTCAGAATCAGCCGTTTGTGGGAACGGATGACAAGCGGGATGCCCAGTTCATCTTCAATATGGTTCAGCCATGTGCTCAGAGCCGGCTGACTGATGTCCAGAGCTTTGGCGGCCTGTGACAGGGAACCGTGCTCCGCAAGGGCGATAATATAGCGCTGCTGCCGAATATCCATATGACCTCCAACAAATATAAACAACACTTATTCTTTTTATAAAACAAACGTGTTTGTAATAATTCAATCACTATTTTATCCTGCTGAATGTCAAAAGGAAGCGCTTTCGGCTTAGATAAAAGTATCTTATATAAGTTTTGTTTATATAACTTACAGATGTAAAACAGTGCCCTCCCAATCACTGCTCCGGAAGCGCTTCTGACTGGAAAGGGTAAAATTATGTTTGATTTCAACACAATCGTCACGCTGCTTGTTCTGCTGTGGATCATCATCGGATTCATGTCAGGTAAATGGTCAATGGGTACGGTCGCCATGACCGGCCTGCTGGTTCTGCAACTCACCAAAGTTCTTGAGTTCGAAGAGGCGTTTGCTTATTTCTCTTCCAACAACATTATCATGATCGGCGGTATGTTCATTCTGTCAGGTGCTCTGCAGAAGACACGTATTGTATCCAAGCTGAGAGCATGGATGCTGTCACATTCCAATAATCCTTCTGCGATTGTGGCTATCTACTTCGGTGCCTGCTGGCTCATGGTTCACCTGGTATCACCGCTGGCTCTGATCTCACTGCTGCTGCCGATGATGAATGCACTCGGTGAGGATTCCAAGGTACAGCCGTCCCATCTGCTGTATCCGGGTTCCATCATGGCGCATGCTGCCCAGAATTCACTGCCGTTCGGCAATACACTGACAGCGTTTGTTACAATCAACGCAATGCTTGCCGCAAACGGTTCTACAGCGGAAGCCGGTGTTCTTGATAAGGTGTTCGTTGTTTTCCCGGCCTGCCTGGCAACATATCTCTATCTGGTGTTTATCGGCTGGAAGCATTATCCTGTACATAAGATCGATACTTCACAGATCAAAGCATATACTGAGAAAAAGACCGATATCTCACCTGCACAGGAAAAGATTATTTATGCAGTATTCCTTGCCGTCATGGTGCTGATTGTCGTTTCCAATATGGTGAAGGGATTCCCCATCCAGATGCATGTCATTCCGGCGCTGGCAGATATCATCCTGCTGCTGCTCGGTATTCTGAAAGTACCTGATGTCAGAAACTCCATGAACATTGATGCACTGTTCATGCTCTGCGGTGTTCTGCCGCTGGCTACAGCAATGCAGAAGTCCAATGCTGCCCAGATCGTTGCGGATTCCATCGTTAAAATGCTCGGCGGTCATCCGTCCTTCCCGGTATTCATCTTTGCCTTCATGATGGTGGGCGGTATTCTTACACAGTTCATGTCCAATACGGCAACGTATAATGTATTCTGCCCGCTGTCCATTGTCACGGCGATGCAGATGGGATTCAATCCGGTAGCCTGTGTCCTGGCTCTGAGTGCTATGACGACTGCTGCGATGCTGACACCGATGAGCTCCCCGTCCGTAGCGATTGCATATGGTGCCGGCGGATATACACAGAAAGAAGTGCTGAAAGCCTCCATAATACCGTGGATTATACATACAGCTGTTGTCTTTGTGACGATTCTTGTTCTCTACGGCACCAACGGTGTCAGCGGACTGATCGGCGGCAGATAAGCCGGGAAAGGGATAAACTATGAAAATCACGAATGTAACTACGTATTCCGTGCATACAACACAGTTCAGAAACTTTAACTTTGTAAGAATTGATACGGATGAAGGTGTTCACGGTATCGGCGAGCTGTTCTGCGTCGGTGCAGATGCGGCTGTAGCAGAGATGGTTCATTATGTATCTGAATGGGTGATCGGTCAGGATCCGCTGGACCGCGAACGCATTCAGAAGCGTATTCTGAATTATTCCAGATTCGAAGGCGGTTCGGTGCTGCGTACAGCGGCTTCCGGTATCGATCTTGCACTGTGGGATATTGCCGGCAAAATTGCCGGGCTTCCTGTCTATAAGCTGCTCGGTGCTGTGCGTGATAAAGTTCCGGTATACTGCCATGCCATGGGTAAGAACAGTAAGGAAACTCTGGAAAACCTGCAGCCGAAGATTGATAAGTACGGTTATAAAGCCGTGAAAGTGGGTATCAGAGGAGCTGGATATCTGCCTGAAGGTGAAGCAATCGAGGAAGCCGTGGAGATGTTCTCCGGCCTCAGAGAAGCTCTGGGCAATGCATATGAAATCGGTACGGATCTGCAGACAAAGATCTATACACCTGCCGAAGCAATCAATATCACCAATGCCCTTGAACCGTACCGTCCTTTCTTTGTTGAAGAAGCAATCCGTCCGGACAATCTGAAGAACTGGGTGGAATACGCATCCAAGACAAATGTGAGACTGGCAACAGGTGAACAGATTTTCACACCGCAGCTGTTTGAGGAACTGATCCAGAGTCATGCTGTAACGATTCTGCAGCCGGATATTCTGCTGGTCGGCGGTATGACGGGTATGCGCAAGATTGCGGCTATGGCAGAACCTTCCTTCCGCCTGATTTCACCGCATAATCCGCTGAGCACACTGGCCAACTGCATCAACGTTCACTTCTGCATGAGCACATATAACACAACATTCCTGGAGAATGAACCGAGAGAAGAAGGTCTGGATGCAGAACTTGTAACAGATGTTCTCAGAGTCAAAGACGGTTATATTCAGCCGAATGACAAGCCGGGCTGGGGCATGGATCTCAACTATGACTTCCTGAAGGAACATGAAGCAATTGTCTGGAGCAGAGTCAATCTGAATTCACCGCGCGCTTACACAAGTGACGGTGCTCCGCATATTATGTAACGCACGGACTGCTGTTACCGTAAAACAAAAAGAGCCGCAAGGCTCTTTTGTTTGTTCATGGCGGAGAATGAGGGATTTGAACCCCCGCACGCTTTCACGTCTGCTGGTTTTCGAAACCAGTCCCTTCAACCACTTGGGTAATTCTCCGTACGTACAAGTGATTATACCATAAACAATCACTGCGCATACAGTCAAAAAGAAAGGCCTGCAGGAAGCAGGCCGTTATACTCAGTATGTGATTCCCTTTTTCTTCTGGGCGTTGATATACAGCAGGAAGAGAACAAGACCTGCTGCCAGGACACCGGCCGCAATCGTATACAGCGGTGTGTAGGTGATGGTGGAGCCGATGCTTGTGGCAGTTGCGATGGAGCCGCCGATCATCGGACCGAAACCCTGGAAGACATCTGCGAATACATAGTATGTACTGGTGGCGATACCGCGCTGTTCATTGGGCAGCGAACGTACACAGGCTGTCTGGAAAGCGGGCTGGGCAGCACCCTGACCGAAGGCCATCAGTACCGCAGCAACCAGGAACATCGGCAGGCTCTTGGCATTGGCAATGATCAGCAGACCTACGCAGCTGGCGATGAAGCCCGGCACAGCCGCAAAGACAAGTCCCTTGCGGTCGTTGATCTTACCGAAGGTAGGTCTTACCAGCAGCATCGTTACAGCTAATACAGTGAAGTACATACCGATGCCGGCCACTCCCTGTACGTCCGCATGCATGGACAGGTAGGAACTGATCAGACCGTTGGAGAAACTGAACAGACCGTTCAGGAAGGACAGCGGAATCAGCTTGACGGAAATCAGCTGGGTGAAATCAATGCTGCGCTTTTCCTTGACTTCGGCCCGTGGTGTTTCCTTTGTGAATGTGAGCAGCAGGAAGCCGAGACCGATGATCAGGCCGCCGGCAATGAAGGCAAACTTATGACCGAGGGCACCGGCAAAGGCAAGACCGAGACTCGGACCGATTGCCGTACCGGCAATATTGCCCATACCGAGGTAACCGATGCCTTCACCCATGCGCTCTCTGGGAACGAATGAGCTTCCGTATACGATAAGCACGGTTCCGGCAAAGGCGAAGCCGATGGCATGCACCAGACGGCAGGCAATCAGCCAGGGAATGCTCGGGAACAGACCGTAGCAGCAGCCGGCAATGGCTTCAGCGGGAAGTGCCACGGAAAGAATCTTCTTAGGAGATACGCGGTCTGCGACAACCCCGGTGAAGGGACGGCAGATCAGGGCAGTGATGGAGAACATACCGGAGATGACACCGGCAATGGTCAGCGATACACCCAGGCTTGTTACATAGCGGGGCAGGGTCGGCTGTACACAGTAGAAGCCGATGGATGCGCAGATGTTGACGAGAACGACCAGAATATAGTCCTTGTTCCACAATGTTGTTTTTTCGGTAGATGCAGTCATATATGCAGATCCTCCATAAACAGTACGTATCTGATTATATAAGAAAAAAACGTTGCACCAAACAACAAATACAAATGATTGATAAACAAGAACGAATAAGTGATGCTTTTCTGTTTTACTCGGTTTTCAAAAGCATGTGCGGTATAGTATTAGCAGATAACGGAGGAATATGAATCATATGCTTAAATTCAGTGAAATGCCGTATGAGCGTCCGGATCTTGCGGCGCTTGAAGCACAGATCACGGAACTGACGGAACGGCTGAAAAATGCATCTTCATACGAAGAGGCAAAGAAAGCCTTCCTGGAAGAGGATGCTCTGGAAAGACATGTTTCCACAGCGGAGTCCATAGCTTCAACAAGACACAACATCAATACCAATGATGCATTCTATGCGGAAGAGGAGAAGTTCTGGAACCAGGCCATGCCGCAGATGCAGGAATATCTGCAGAAATACACCATGACCCTGCTGAACTCACCGTTCCGGAAGGATTTCGAAGCCGAGTACGGTGATCTGCTGTTTGTGAATGCCGAGATTGCCCTGAAGAGCTTCTCACCGGAGCTGATCACGGATATGCAGAAGGAAAATGAACTGACCAACGAGTATGAGAATATGCTCGCATCCGCAAAGGTCAGCTTTGAAGGCAATACATATACACTGCCGCAGATGACCCTGTTCAAGGGTGATCCGGATGATGACCGCAGACTTGCCGCATGGAAGGCAGACGGTCAGTGGTACAAGGACAACCAGGAACGTCTGGATGCCATCTACGACGAACTGGTGAAGCTGCGTGACGGCATGGGTAAGAAGCTCGGATACGAAGGATATACAACACTGGGTTACTACCGCATGGGCCGCAACTGCTATACAAAGGATGATGTTGCCAAATTCCATGAGGCAGTGCAGAAGTACGTTGTACCGATTACCTGCAAGATCTATCAGAAGCAGGCAGAGCGTCTTGGCAAAGAGTATCCCATGAGCTTTGCGGACAATGAACTGCAGTTCCGCTCCGGCAATCCCAAACCTGTAGGCACTGCCGAGGATATCCTGAAGGCCGGCAAGAAGTTCTATGATGAACTCTCCCCGGAAACCAGCAAATTCTTCAATACAATGCTCGAAGGTGAACTGCTCGACGTTCTTTCCAAGGAAGGCAAGCGCGGCGGCGGTTACTGCACCGGTCTGCCGGATTACGGTGTTCCGTTCATCTTTGCCAACTTCAACGGCACCCAGGGTGATGTTGAGGTCGTTACCCATGAAGCTGGACATGCTTTTGAAGCATATACCAATATCAACAGAGTGCCGATGAGCTATATCTGGCCGAGCATGGAAGGTGCTGAAGTACATTCCATGTCCATGGAATTCTTCGGTGAGAAGTGGGCGGATGATTTCTTCGGACCTGATGCGAAGAAGTATCTGTACAGCCATCTGGCAGGTGCTCTGAAGTTCATTCCGTACGGCACCCTGGTCGATCATTTCCAGCATGAAGTATACGCACATCCGGAAATGACACCGAAGGAGAGACATGCCTGCTGGAAGAAGCTGATGGGTGTATACATGCCGTGGGAGAAGCTGGACGGTGATATTCCGTTCTACAGTGAAGGCGAACACTGGCAGCTGAAGCATCACATCTACTCTTCGCCGTTCTATTATATTGATTACTGCCTGGCGCAGACCGTATCCCTTGAATTCTGGGCAATGATCCAGGAAGATACAGCCAAGGCCTGGAAGTACTACATGGCATATACGGAACAGGGCGGCAGCCGTACATTCACGGAACTGCTGAAGCATGCCGGTCTTGCCAGTCCGTTTGATGAGGAAACCCTTAAGAATGTCTGTGAGAAGGCAGATAAGTTCCTTGATGCCTTTGATCTGACCGGAGTTGAATAAGTGAACCTCAGAAAGAAAAAGGACGTCCTGGACGACTTCCAGCGCAATGAAGCCGGTGAATATGTATATGTAGGAAAGATGCACCGGTATCACGGACCGGAGCGGAAACGGGCAATGCGGGCACTGATCCTGATGGATCTGCTGATGTTCGGCCTGGCCCTGACAGGCGGACTGATCAGAGCGGCAGGTGTTATCCATACACTGTATGTGATCATACCGTATGTCCTCACGCTGCTCTTTGTCACCGTGACCGGATACAAATGCATCTCCATGTATTTTGCCGGTGATCCGATGCGCGACTACAACTACAAGGCAACGGCGGAAAACTACGATATCTGGCTGCTGGCTGTGCTTATTACGGCATGCGCTGCGGTCGTGAGCGAAGCAGTTTACGTTGTGCTGAACGGCTTTGACGGATATGTTGCCGGCACAGTGCTGTACTTCCTGTGCATGGCAGTCATAGCGCTCATTGCCAAAACCGGGAAGGATTTCTTTGCCGGGATGAGCTGGACGGAGGAAGAATCCGAATACGCAGAAAAGGGAGAGTGAACTCTCTCTTTTTCGCGATGTCCAAAAAAATTGACAGTGTAAGAAAAGTCATACCGTTGTACTTACATTATTCAGTATATTAAGCGCCTGTCATATATCCTAGAATTATTTATACATTTGCGAATGACGTGTTTTTTCATGTGGTTTGTATGAAATGTAACCGTTCTGCAAATGCTTGTGCCTGTTATTACAGGTATTTCCGAAAGGGGGAAATGAAAATGGCACAGTTTAAAAAGCTTACTGCAGCAGCTCTGGCAGCTATGATGCTGGTAGCCTGCGGCGGCAGCGACACAGGCGCGGCTACAACAACTGCAGCACCGGAAGGTTCTGCGGCTGCTGAAAGCACACCTGCAGCAACAACTGAAGCAGCAGCTCCTGCAGCTTCCGGCGAAACAAAGAATCAGATTATTTACGGTTCCTCCACTGAAATTTCCGGTGACCTCGGCAATGCATGGTGGACAAACAACGCTACTGACCATACGATCCGTGAAATGATCGATGACTACGGCGTTGTCGCTACAAACCAGGGCGGTCAGTTCGTTGAGAACGCTTCCGTCTGCGACGGCATCGAATCCGTTCTGAATGAAGACGGTTCCAAGACATTCACAGTCAAGATCAAGGAAGGTCTGAAGTTCAACAACGGCGATCCGATCACAGCTGCGAACTATGTTGCTTATCAGCTCGTTCATTATTCACCGGCAGTTCTGGAAGCAGGCGCAAAGGTCGCTACAGACCAGGTTATCGGTGCTGCAGCATACCAGAGCGGTGAGTCCAAGGTTCTGAGCGGTCTGCGTCTTGTTGACGATTACACATATTCCATTCAGATCTCCAGCGACTATGTTCCTTATTACTTTGAGGACACATATGCATCCTGGATTCCGGTTTCCATGAAGCTGTATTCCAAGAATGACCTCGCAGTCAAGGATGACGGCGAAGGCGCATACCTCGACGGCGAACTGACAAAGGAAGAAGTAGACGCTTCCCGTTATGTATATGAAAACAGAATTTCCGCAGGCCCTTACACACTGGTTAACATTGATCTCGCTTCTCTGACAGCTACACTGAAGATCAACGAGAACTATGCAGGCAACTTCGAAGGTGTTAAGCCGTCTGTTGAAACAGTCATCATCAAGAAGATCACAACTGAGACAATGCTCGATGAACTGAAGACCGGCGCAATCGACTTCATCTCCGCGATGAACGAAGGTCCGCAGATCAACACAGCTCTCGATATGGTCGAAGAAGGCGGCTTCAACTATGTCAACTATGAACGTAACGGCTATGGTAAGCTGATGTTCCAGTGCGACTTCGGTCCGACACAGTTCAAGGCTGTCCGTCATGCAGTTGCTTATCTGCTCGACAGAAATGAATTCGCTAACACATTCTGCGCAGGCTACGGTTCCGTTGTTGACGGCCCTTACGGACTGGCAATGTGGATGTACAACGATTCCAAGGAAGAACTCGGCGAAAAGCTTGAAACATATTCCTACAGCCTCGATTCCGCTATCGCTGAACTCGAAGCTGACGGCTGGACACTGAACGAAAACGGCGAACCGTATGAATCCGGTATCCGTTACAAGGAAGTTACAGCTGAAGAAGCAGGCGACTATGCACACAATGTTACACTGGCTGACGGCCGTATCCTGATGCCGCTGATCATTGAATGGTCCTCTTCCGAAAACAACCCTGTATCCGAACTGCTCGCAGTTATGCTGATGAACGGTGAAGCTACAGAAAAGGCAGGTATGAAGATCAACCAGAGTGTCATGACATTCTCTGACCTTCTGAACTACATGTACCGTGATAAAACCCAGGGCGAACAGTATGGTGTCAAGACATATGGCATGTACAACCTCGCTACGAACTTCACAGCTATATATGACCAGTCCTACAACTTCGTCACAGCTAAGTCCAACCCTGATTACTATGAGCAGGGCTACAACACCAACTTCACGGATGATGAACTTCTTGATGAACTGTCCATGAAGATGGTCTATGGTGTTGAACCGGGCGATGACGAAACATACCGTCAGATCTGGGTTGACTTCATCGACGAATGGAATGATTATCTGCCGGAAGTTCCGCTGTATTCCAACGTTTACTACGATGTCTTCAACGAGAAGATCCACAACCTCGAGTGCAATTCCCTGTTTGACTTCTATCAGGCAATTGTTTACGCAACTGTTGAGTAACAATAAACTGATACAAACAAGGCAAGATTGAGCCGAATGAGTTCTAACCAGCAGAGCCTTCCAGCTCTGCTGGTTTAGCTCATAAGATATACACCGTGCCGAAACGGTGCACCGTTTCTTTGCATGCAGAATACTGTAAAAGCTGAGGCAGTACTCTGCCTGTGAAGAAACACCCAGGAAAGGGGAGATTAAACTTGAGAAAATACATATTGAAAAGACTTGTATATCTGGTGGTGGTCTTTTTCATCGTATCGCTGCTGATGTACTGTCTGTATAACCTGATTCCGAGTGATCCGGCCCGCGATCAGCTTGAAGCGATGAAGTCAACACTGACACCGCAGGCCTATCAGGAGATGTATCAGGAGCTGCGCCAGCAGATGGGTCTGGATGATCCGATCGTTGTGCGCTATGCAAGATGGATGGGTCTGATTCCGGGTCTGAAAGGAAAATTCGACGGTCTTCTGGAAGGAAACTTCGGTTACTCCCAGTATTTCAAAAAGCCGGTTATTGATGTTGTCGGTCCGCCGATGCAGACAACTATTTTCATCAACATTTTCGCGACAATTCTGGCCCTTGGCATTACGATTCCGCTCGGTATTTACTGTGCGGTGCACAAAGGCGGCAAGATTGATAACTTCACGCAGGTATTCACGATTATCGGTTACAGTATTCCGGTTTACATCATCGCGCTGGTATTCATCTTTGTCTTCGCGGTGCTGCTGCGCTGGTTCCCGGTATCCGGTATGAATACACCGGGTGCCAACTATACAGGTTTCCGGGCGTTCTTAGACAGACTGTATTATATGGCGCTGCCGCTGATCGTTATGACGTTCGGTTCACTGGGCGGTATGACGCGTTATGTGCGTGCTGCCATGATTGATGCCCTGAGCATGGACCACATCAAGACAGCCCGTGCAAAAGGTGTCAAGGAGAAGACAGTCATTTACTCCCATGCCTGGAGAAACGCACTGCTGCCGGTCATTACGCTGATCATTTCCTGGTTCCTCGGTATTTTCTCGGGTTCCGTTATCATTGAGAACACATTCAATATCAACGGTATGGGTTCCCTGTATATCAAGGGTCTGAATAACCACGACTATGAACTGGCCCTGGCAATTCAGATGTTCTATACGATTGTGTCGCTGGTCGGTGCGCTGATCATGGACCTCAGTTACGGTCTTGTGGATCCGCGTGTCCATGTGGATAAGTAAAGGAGGCAGAACGATGTCAGAAAACAAACGTAAAGGCAAGCATCTGCTTCTCGGTCAGCTTTTCCGCAACCGCAACCGTGAAGTCGACCTCATGATTGAGGAACAGATCCAGTCACCGGGAAGAATGATGCTGGACAACTTCCTGCATAACAGACTCGGTATGATCGGTCTGATCGGCTTCCTTGCGATTTTCCTGTTTGTAACAATCGCACCGCATTTTGTGCCGATTGATCTCGGTCAGTCCGATGCGACCCAGACCAATATTCCTCCGACAACATCCATGATGAAGCTGCCGGACGGTCTGAAGAACAACGTACAGGCAATTGCGCCGGGACCTACATTCGGTGTCGGCTGCGACAAAGACGGCAACATTTACACCTGGGGATATACAAAGATCACCGATAAGATCGATATCAAGAATATTCCGGATAAAGTAAAGGATTCCAAGATCGTTGACGTAGCGGCAGGCTATGACCATATCGTTGCGCTCGACGAAGACAATGATATCTACGTCTGGGGAAATACACGTCTGGGTCAGGACCGTATTCCGACGGAACTCAAGACGGGACGTCACGGCAGACCCGACATCATCCAGATTGAAGCGGGCTACCAGATGTCCGGTGCAGTCACTGCCGACGGCAGAGCATACTTCTGGGGCAACTCCAACATGACGGATATCGACGTCAAGAAGGATCTGCAGGGACATATCAAGAAGATTGCGATTGCCACATATAACTATATCTGCCTGCTGGATGACGGCTCAGTCGCATACGGCGGTCTGCAGAAGACAAATGCATTCACCAACATTCCGGCAAACCTGAAGTCCGGTGTTGTGGATATTGCGGCCAGCGGCGATACGATGGCAGCAGTTACCGAAGACGGCAAGATCACCGTCTGGGGAAACATCACACATCACGAAAACGAGATTCCGGAATTTGATTCCAAGCCGGTTGAAATCTACGGCGGCAGATATCACTATACAGCGCTGATGGAAAACGGAGATGTCATCTCCTGGGGCGGCAATGACCACAACCAGGCAACTGTTCCCGATTCCGTCAACACAACGGATATTGAAACCGTATATGCCGGTTTCTACCAGAACTATGCGGTCACCAAGACAGGTTCTGTAGAGACATGGGGTCTGAAGGGACATCCGCTCGGAACCGATGATCTGGGCCGTGACATTCTGACAAGAATCATCCACGGCGGTAAGACAACCATGACCGTCGGTGCGATTGCCGAAATCATCTCCATTATCATCGGTGTCGTGCTCGGTGCTCTGGCCGGCTACTTCGGCGGTAAGACAGACCTGATTATCATGCGTATCTCCGAGATTATCGGCGGTCTGCCGTTCCTGCCGTTTGCACTGCTTCTTTCAGCCATCATCGGTACCCGTATCGATGTACAGCTGCGCATGTATCTGATCATGGTAGTGCTCGGTCTCCTCAGCTGGACCGGTATCTGCCGTCTGATCCGTGCGCAGATCCTGGCTGAAAGAGAAAAGGAATTCGTCATTGCTGCACAGGCAATGGGTGTCAAGGAACATACGATTATCTTCAAGCATATTCTTCCGAACGTCATGTCGATCCTGCTGGTTCAGGCAACCCTCGGTTTCGCAACATGTATGTTAACGGAATCTTCACTTTCCTACCTCGGTTTCGGTATTACACCGCCTACACCGACTTGGGGAAATATGCTGACAGGTGCCAATAACTCCATCGTTATCCAGCAGTACTGGTGGCGCTGGGTGTTCCCTGCATCAATCTTCGGTATCTGTACAATCTGCATCAATCTGATGGGTGACGCGATCCGTGACGCTGTGGATCCGAAGTCCCTCGGACGGTAAAGGAGGTAATGGAAATGGCACTTCTCGAAGTCAAAAATCTGCATACTTTCTTTACCACCAAACGCGGTATTGTCAAAGCCGTCAACGATGTATCCTACTCTGTTGAATCAGGAAAGACACTGGGACTGGTCGGTGAGTCCGGTTCCGGCAAAAGCGTTTCCGCGATGAGCATTCTGCAGCTGCTGGATGCCAACGGTTATATTGACAGCGGCGAAATCTGGTTTGACGGCAAAGAGCTGACCAAGCTCCCGCTGAGCGAGATGTACAAGATCCGCGGTAACGATATCTCTGTTATTTTCCAGGAACCGATGACTTCACTGAACCCGGTCTTCACCGTGGAGAAGCAGGTTGCGGAAACCTTCATCATCCACCAGGGCATGAGCAAGGAAGAAGCCAAGCGCAAAGTCGTCGATATTCTGGCAGACGTTAAGATTCCGAATCCGGAAGTTGTTGCCAAGCAGTATCCGCATCAGCTCTCCGGCGGTATGCGTCAGCGTGTCATGATTGCCATGGCTCTGGCATGCAGACCGAAGCTGCTGATTGCCGATGAACCGACAACAGCGCTTGATGTTACCATCCAGGCCCAGATCCTGAAACTGATGAATGATCTGAAGAAGGAACTCGGCACATCCATTCTGTTCATTACCCATGACCTCGGTGTCATCAACCAGATGGCGGATGATGTTGCGGTTATGTACTGCGGTCAGGTTGTTGAAATGTCACCGCGCCGTGATATCTTTGCGGAGACGGACAACATGCATCCGTATACGGAGGGTCTGCTCCGTTCCATCCCGCGTCTTGATACCGAAGTGAATGAACGTCTGGAATCCATTCCCGGCGCCGTTCCGCATCCTCTGAATCTGCCGAAGGGCTGCAAGTTCGCTCCCCGCTGCAAATATGCTACGGAACGCTGCCTGAACGAAGAGCCGCAGCTGGTCAGAGTCAATGAGAGACAGCAGATCCGCTGCTTCTATCCGAACAGGAGGGAACGTCATGTCACAAAGTAAGAAACCGCTGCTGCGTGTTACCAATCTGAAACAGTATTTCCCTTTGAAGAAAAAGGGAATGTATGTCAAAGCAAATGACGGCATCACACTGGATATCTACGAAGGCGAAGTATTCGGTCTTGTCGGTGAATCCGGATGCGGCAAATCCACATTCGGCAGAACCCTGCTGCAGCTCTACAAGCAGACTGACGGCCGTTCCATGTACTACGGGAAAACCCTGGAGGACCTGGCTCCTAAGTATGTATTCACAACCCTGCGTGAGCTTGACAAGCGCAAGGCTGATCTCAAGGCCAAGGAAGAAAAGCGCGATGCTCTGCAGAAGGAATATGACGGTCTTTCCGAGACTGAACAGTATGCCAAGCATGCGGCTCTGGATCAGGCCAAGAAGGATGCCAATGATGCACTGCTGGATATCACCAATATCATCGGCGGTCTGATTGTCCTGGATGATCTTTCTCCGGTTAAAACAGTGTATGAGAAGAGCTTCAATCTTGCTCAGAAGCGCCGTGATCTGCGTGTAAAGAGAACCAGTGTACAGGCCGACTTTGACGATGCGGCGTATGAAAACAAGGATACTTCCAAGTACAGTGAGAAACTGAAGGAAATCGATACCGAACTTGCCAAGCTGGATGATGAAATCAAAGCTTCCGATGCGGAAATCGAAAAGCTTCGTGAACCGCACCTGGATGATCCGGAATTCAAGAAGTTCGATCAGTACTATGACAACGGCATTGACCTTGCCCGTCTTGAATACAACGAGATCCGTCTGCTCCGTCAGGATCTGCAGATTGTCTTCCAGGATCCGTATTCTTCCCTGAACCCGCGGTTCACGGTAGGACAGATCATCAGCGAAGGTCTGATGGCGCATAACATCTTCAAGAAGAACAACGCAAGAATGCAGGAATACATCCTGAAAGTCATGGATGACTGCGGTCTGCAGTCCTACTTCCTGCACCGTTTCCCGCACCAGTTCTCCGGCGGACAGAGACAGCGTATCAGCATTGCCCGTGCGCTGGCTGTCAATCCGAAGTTCGTGGTCTGCGATGAAGCTGTCAGTGCGCTGGACGTATCCGTTCAGTCACAGATCATCAACCTGCTGCAGGATCTGCGTGAAAAGCAGGATCTGACGTATCTGTTCATTACCCATGACCTGTCCGTTGTTAAGTACATCAGTGACAGAATCGGTGTTATGTATCTCGGCAATCTGGTTGAGCTCGCTGCTTCACAGGAGATCTTCCGCAAGCCGATGCATCCGTATACACAGGCACTGATTGCGGCGATTCCGACGACTGATCCGGACGCTTCCAAGGAACTGCGTATCCTTGGCGGTGATATTCCGAGCCCTGTCAATCCGCCGTCTGGCTGTAAGTTCCACACCAGATGCCATTACTGCACGGAAATCTGCAAGCAGGTTGTGCCGGCATGGGAGGAACTGGAGCCGAATCACTTTGTGGCCTGCCACCATCCGCTGCTCAACGGTCTTGATATCGTTGAAGATGCGGAAGCGTAACTGATACATGCTGTTTCAGGATAAACTGGACAGAGCCCGCCGGATACAGAGGGAACAGAGAAATCTGGATGATCCCGAAAAGGAAGCAGAGGAATACAGCGGTGAAAAGCTGTACGAACCTGAGCTGGCGGATGTGATGGAAAAAGGGGATATGACTGCCCTGATTCTGTCAGCGATGCTGACGATTCTGCCGGTGGCGGCCGGAGTGCTTCTGCTGCTGGTCGGCGTCGGCTGGCTGATGTTCAGCTGTTAGAAAGTGAAGGATGCCTGCGGGCATCCTTTTCTGTATGTGCTAAACTGAAGACAGGAGAATTTAACTATAAGGAAGTCAAGTGATTTTGACTAAAATCTGAGATTTTTTCTAAATCCAGCTGATCTCAGAAAATGTTCTTTGAAATCGTGAATAGAGTACAGTTAAAACAACTACATTTGTAGCTTTGACTA
>JAFUCL010000078.1 GCA_017459725.1 Solobacterium sp.
AGTGCGGATCTGCCAGGCTGCGTAAGACACTGTTCCAGATCATGAGCTGCCTGCTTCAGAAAATGCCGGAGGATGATCCGGTGTATCAATTTCTTAATAAGAAACGTTCCGAAGGTAAAGAGTATTACGTTTACATGACTGCTGGTGCGAACAAATTCCTTCGCATTTACTATGGCAAAGTCAAAGAATATATGCGTACTCTTCCGGACGAGCAATCCCAGAACAAATGAATGAATGTCCTACTTATTACCATCAGGCCGTTAAATCGGTCTTTTCGTAATGGCTTCTATCACATCACCTTCCTTCCTGAAAGTTTCTGCCAATTCACCCTTGACTTTTTATTAGCAGGCTTTCTTTTGAGTTAATTGTAGATTGATGTATATTATATGTAAAATGAGTATTTAAAATGGTTTTACATACGGAAAACGTATGAATCATAATAAGAACTGCAGAGTTGCGCAGATTTGACACTTGTGAGAAAAGAGGAAAGAGCAATGAGAATCGATGCACTGGAAGTATTTCTGACCGCAGCAGAAGAAAATAATATTACGCGCGCAGCCGGACTGCTGCACCTGTCGCAGCCAACGGTTTCCAGAATAATCATGGATCTGGAAGAAGAACTTCAGAGACCGCTGTTTATCCGGTCAGGGAAAAAGATTGCGCTGACCAAAGCAGGTCTGCAGTTTCAGGAAACAGCCAGAGATATTATTGCTCTTTACCGAAGGGCTATGACGATGGATACGGATGCGGCGGAGCAGACGGGTGATGTGTTTATCGGCGCTGCGGAGGTCGGCTCGGTAAGCAGACTCGCTGAGATACTTACGCGCTTTACTGCGAAATACCCGGGTATCCGCATTCATCTGGATGCTGGCAATGCAGAGAATATCCGTGAAGGTATAGAAAGCGGAATTCTGGATATCGGACTGATAACGCGGTCTGTCAGTACGGAACAGTATGAATGTCTGGAACTCTCACAGAAAGAACAGTGGGGTGTGCTGCTGAAAGAAGACCATCCGCTGGCTCTTCGGGAGCGCATCAGGGCAGAGGATCTGAACGGTGAGAATCTGATTGTCCCGGAGAACAGAGTGTTTTATAAGAATGTTCTCAGCAGAACAGGTCCGGACGCACATGTACAGGCAACATATACGCTGGTTCATAATGCGGTTCATCTGGTGAAGGCCGGTATGGGTATTATGATTTGTTTCTATGATCCTGCTTTAATCGGAGAAGGTCTGGCTTTTATTCCGGTGGTTCCTGTCAGTGAAGTAACGTCAATGCTGATATGGAAACGCAAACCTGTGTATACACCGGCATTTGAGCTGCTGCGGGACTATATTCAGCAGAATATCTGAGCACAGAAAAAAAGCAGAATGATATGCATGCATACCATTCTGCTTTTGATCCGTCTTTATTCTCCGAGTGCCCAGACGATTGCTTCTTCAATGTGGGCTGCCCAGAATGCCCAGTTATGCACACCGGGACCTTCCACATAGGTGACATCAAGATTGTTTTCCCGGAGGAAATCCACCAGTTCGCGGTTCTGTCTGAGACCGGGATCCTCAGTGCCGCAGGCAGAGAAGACGGGTTGTATGGTTCTGCCTTCTGCCAGCAGTTCCTTAATGAGAATCTGCGGTTTGACATTGCGTTCATTGGCTGTCGGCACACCGCCGAAAGTCTGATCGTAGTAGGCGTAATTATAAGCGTTGAAACCGGTGCCCGGTTTCATCTCCGCCAGCTGATCAAAGACCAGATATGCGCCGGACAGTGTAATGATTTTGCTGTAGTTCTGCGGATAGCAGAGACCTGTATGCAGAGCGCCGTAACCGCCCATGGAAAGCCCGCCGATAAATGTATCTTCTTTGCGTACGGAAAGACCGAAAGCTTTGCGGCAGTAATTGATCAGTTCTTCACCGACGTAATCCGCCCAGCGCTCACCGGAATTCTCCTGGTTCAGGTAGAAACTGTTGCGGCAGCTCGGCATAATCACGGCAAGATTATACTTCGCAGCGAGCTCGGTGATGGAAGTGCCGGTAATCCAGTCGCTGGATACACCGCCGGCTCCGTGCAGCAGCATCAGTGTCTTCATCGGTCTGCCGTACGCAGGCAGGCTGTTTTTCATACGGTCCGGTACATCATTGGGTACGATGATGCGGAATTCGACGGGACTGAGCAGAGAAGATGATTTGAACTCTACATGATACAATGCCATACTGTTTTACTCCTGTTCTTCTGTGATGCGTTCAATGTGTGCAATGTTTCCTTCGAAAGAGGGATGACTGTTGAAGTTTCCCTGCAGCACCAGGCCGTTTGATGCGGTGCCGAAATACTTCGCTGCTCTGCGGCTGTCGATTACAAACTCAAGGACGGAACCGTTGATGTCCACTTTGCAGCCGTCCGAAGCATCTGCAGGATCCTTGGCATCGATCTTGATTACCGGCAGGGTTATGCCTGTATCAAGATCAAAGTAATAACGGGTGCCGACAGGACCGAACTGATATCCCAGTGCAACACCGATAAAACCGTCCGGATCATACAGCAGACCGGTGACACGGTCCTTTTTCATGACGGTATGAATCAGCCTGTACTGATCGGAGGTTTCATCAGTGATCATGCGGTAGTCTTCGTAGGTTTTGATACTGCTGGATGCGCAGACAGGGATTTCTTCCGCATGTTTGGTTTTGCCATAATTCTTCAGGGAATCCAGATCATAACCGACCGGAAAACAATACCGGATGATCAGGCATATTACCGTAATACCGGCCAGCAGAATCAGATATTGCACCTGCGGTTTCAGTCTTTGTTTCTTCACTGTAATGCATCATAACAGATGACAGGCCAGCAGGACAATACAGCGGGCAGCGCAGGCAGACACGGCGATACAGAAAGGGACAGCCGGAGCTGATCCCGTTTGTCATGCATGTATGTCTGATCCGGTTTCCCTCAGGAGATTGAAGAAGGCCTTCATTTCCGCGGTTACATATTTGTCTTTGTGATGGATCACCTGCCGGTGGACAGACACCGAACAGTCCGGCACATTGATCTTTTTCAGAATACCGCCGATCTGCCGTTTGGTCAGGAAAAACTCGGGCAGGAAGGTGACGCCGCCGTTGAGCAGAACCAGACTGATGAGCAGATCTGTATTGTTGGATTCCATGACCGGATGCAGAGTATGTATATGTGATGTGATATTCTTTTCAAGCACTTTTCTGTAGCTGGCATCCCGTTCTGTCAGAAAGATTGGATATCTGCACACATCGTCAATTGTATGCGCTTCGCCATCGGCCAGAGGATTGGAGCAGGTTGTCATAAAGACGACAGGTTCCTCTTCCTCAAGGACCGTTGTGAAATGACGGTCATTCAGACGCTCATCCATGAGATATACAAGATCCAGTTCACCGTTCGCAAGCAGTTCCAGAAGACTGGCCGGCGAATCCGTGGTTATACTGACGGAAACATCGGGATAGCGGAGGTAATAGCTGTGCAGCAGTTCCGCAAACAGGGCAGAGCAGAGAGAATCAATGGTGCCGATCCGCAGGAAACCATGCAGTTCTCTTTCGGGGGAAACCGATTCCCGTGCGGCATTGAGTTCATTGAGTACATTGACGGCATGGTCATAGAAAATCTGACCTGCAGCCGTCAAGCGTATTTTCCGGCCGAGTCTGTCAAAGAGACGGATGCCGAGTTCTGTTTCAAGATTGCGGATCTGCACGGTAACGGCGGCCTGTGAATAGCCGAGGGATTCCGCTGCCTTTGAAAAGCTTTCATGCATTGTGACAGAGACAAAAGTGATTAATTCCTGGATTTCCATGGTGGACCTTTCCGCAGGCTGCTGCATGGTGATATAAATAAATTTGAACGGAAAGATAAAATAGCTTCGGTTTACTTCATGAATACGCAAATCTATACTGAGATTAAACAAATTATTCTCTGCACATCATTCGCATGAATCAAAAACGAAATATCATTTTTATCATAACTGAACATGTTTTTCGTGTAAATAACACAAATATGGACATTACTGCATGTTGTAAGAAAAGGCGAGGGGTACAGCATACAGTCGAATGCATTTGAAGGAAAGGAGAACACATAGTTTATGACTGCTGAATATAAGGCATTGGCCAACAGCATGATAATGTGGATTGCCTGTCTTCCGGGCGTAGCCATCGTTATCTATCAGGCTTACCTCATTTTCAACAAATCCAGAAAAGACGCGCTCAGAATCGGTCTGTCGAAGGAACAGGTAACTGCTTCGATCCGCTCGGCAGCGATTACGTCAATCGGTCCGTGTCTCGTCATGATCACAGCAATGCTCGCCCTGATGATGTATGATGGTGCACCGTTTGCCTGGCTGCGTACAAACTTTATCGGTTCGATTACATATGAGCTGCAGGGTGCACAGTTCGCTGCTGACGGTATCGGCATTGAACTTGGCGGTCCGCAGATGGATGCGAACTTCCTTGCGACAGCGTGCATCGTTGAAGCAGGCGGATGCGTAGGCTGGGTTATCTTCTCAGCTCTCTTCTCTGACAAAATGGAACTTGTCAACGAGAAGCTCGCGGGCGGAAACATGGCTGCTGTACCGATTATCGGTACCGGCGCTCTGATCGGTGTTTACTGCTCACTGACAATTGACAGACTGATCCCGTTCGGCACCCAGGCTTTCGGTGTATTCGCCGGTGCAATCGCGATCACACTGCTGACAATGTATGACAGAAAAGCAAAGAAGCAGTGGATCAAGGAATGGGGACTCACCATCTGCATGATCATCGGTATGATTGTCTGCACACTGATCGACCTTGCAAAGGGAGGATTCTAAGATGAATAACGAACAGCTGAATGTTTATAAGAATGAATATATTCCGTACATTGTACGAGTCGGAAAAATCACCAGCTGGCTGTCACTGCCGCTGATCTTCATCCCGGCGCTTGTCGTTGTAGTGGTTTACGGCGCAAGACCAGATACAAGCGGTGTCATCACCGGTCTCATCGGCCTTGTCTCCGCAATGCTTGCATGGTATATCGTCGACCCTGTTACCCTGTATCCGATTCTGCACATTCCGGGCATGTACATGACATACCTGTGCGGAAACTCCAAGGAAATCCGAGCCCCTGCAGCGACTGCCGCTCTGTCCGCAGCCGGTGTTGAAGCAGGCACTGAACACGGTACTGTCGTAGCCGGTATCTCCATCGCCGTTTCCATCTTCATTTCCGTCGGAACAATGACACTTGTTGCCATCCTCGGAAACCTGATTCTGGCCATTCTGCCGGAAACCGTGCAGCACGCGCTGAATTACCTGCTTCCGTCTCTGTTCGGCACCATGTGCATGCAGAGAATCCTGCTTGATCCGAAGTCTTCACTGATTATTCTTCCGTGTGCATTCGTTCTGAAGCTGATGTCCAGAGCCGGATTCTTCAAGTTCCTGCCGTTCGGCGGCGGCTATGCACAGATCCTGCTGTGCGTCATCGTCGGTGTCATCGTTGCGAGAATCGTGCACAAAGACAAACTGCAGGCCGGTAAATAGGAGGTATAACGATGGGATTCAATGAGAAAGTACATGCATATATCGCTGCGAAGTACTATGTATATCTGACCGAAACATTCGGTGAAAGAGGCAAAAAGGCATTCATCCACGCTACCCAGTACTATGCTGAACAGAGAGGACGCCGCATGGCACAAAGAGCCATCCGTGACGGCAGAGAACTCGACTACGGCACATACATGGAATACGGCGAGTGGGTCAATACCGAAGAAATCAAGGCGGAAGGCGTAGCCAACAAGTCTGAACTCAAGAGCTTCTGCCCGGATTACGAGATCAACATTCATGTATGTCCGTGGCACACCCAGTTCAAGGAAATGGGACTTGTTGAAGCAGGTCATACATACTGCGAACATCTTGATAATTCCATCTGCCGCGGTTTCAATCCGTATATTACGTATGATGTGCTGCAGACACTGCACAAATCGCCTTTCTGCATCCATATCATCCGTAATGTAAACTTCAAGGAAGGTGAAACACATCCGAAGAAACCCGAATACCTGAAGAACTTTGAGTATCACTGTGCACATTCCTACTGGGCATATGCAGAAGTAACCAAAGCAATCTTCCTGGCTGAGGGTGAAGCAGTTGCCGCAAAGGTTCTCGCTGATCTTGCGAAGGATTATTCACAGGAAATGGCAGATACCCTCATGAAGTACAAAGATACAAACTTCAATGTCTGTGACTGATTCTTATGATCAGTGAATATGACAGTTATGTCAGTATCCTGAAAGAAGAACTGGTGCCGGCACTTGGCTGTACGGAACCGATTGCCCTTGCCTACGGTGCTTCGGTTGTGCGGGAATTCCTGCATAGTGAGGAACCGCTCAAGGTAAGAGCGCTCTGTTCCGGAAACATCATCAAGAATGCAATGTGTGTCAAAGTGCCCAACACCGGTGGTTTGATCGGCATCGAAGCTGCCGTACTGGCAGGTCTGACCGGCGGTGATCCTGCCCTGAAGATGGAGGTCATCTCGGGACTCGGTGATGAAGACAGTATGAAGATACAGGAAGGACTGAAGAAGCATTTATGCAGTGTGGAACTGCTGGCTTCGGATATCCCGCTGAACTTCATCATTGAAGCAGCATCCGCCAACCATACAGCCAGTGTTGAAATTGCCTGGAAACACACCCATATCAGTGCAATTACGGCAGACGGTATTCCGCAGGATCTGAACGAAGGCAGATACGTGCAGGAGCCGGTAACAGACCGCAGCTGTCTGCAGTTCAGGAAAATACTGGAATTTGCCGAAACCGTGCGCATGGAAGATGTTGAGAAACTGATCCGTGTGCAGATTGAAGACAATATGGCCATTGCGGAAGAAGGCATGGCCGGCGGCTACGGTGTCGGTATCGGACAGACAATCGTCAACGGTCCGCTGAACTGTACGGTCGGGAAAATGCTGGCGTATACCGCAGCTGCTTCGGAAGCACGTATGGAGGGATGTTCCCTTCCGGTTATCACCAATTCGGGCAGCGGCAACCAGGGCATTGCGTCTTCCGTCCCGGTTATCATCTACTGCCGGGAAAACGGGATTCCCGAAGAAAAGATGCTCAGGGCACTGGTTCTTTCCAATCTGCTGACCATTTACCAGAAGACCGGTATCGGTGCACTGTCCGCTTTCTGCGGGGTTGTATGTGCTTCGGTATCTGCTGCTGCGGCTGTCACATGGCTGCGCGGAGGCGGTCCGAAGGAAATCGGCGAAACCATCACCAACAGTTACGGCAGTGTGGCAGGAACCGTCTGTGACGGTGCCAAGGCTACCTGCGGGTTCAAGATCTACGGTGCACTTTCTTCGGCGCTGCTGGCCGGTGAGATGGCGGTGAGCGGGAAAGCATATCCCGATCATACCGGTATCATCAAAGCAGATCCGGATGAGGCCGTGCAGGTAATCGGTGAGCTCGGCAGGCTCGGTATGGTGGAAACAGACCGCAAGATCCTGGAGATCATGCTGAGGGAATGCTGAAACAATGTACGGAGGTGCGGAGCAGTCAGTCTCTGCACTTCCGTTTTTCTGGGAGATCTGCGATGATAACGAAAGAGGTGGATCATGAATATATTCCAGCTGGATGTTGTCAGTAAGTTTCTGCTGTTTGCCGTTCTCTGCTTCTTTTCGGGTGATCTTCTGAAATTCGCTCTGGGAGAGAAGAAAAGAATCGACAGACTTATGAAGACCGGTACGGAAACAACCGGTGAGTTTACCAATATCAGATCAGAGATCGTCAAACGGAAAATGAAGTGCACGGCAGATCTGGCATATAAAGATCAGAATGGACAGACCATCCGCTGGCTGTGGCAGAAAGGTCTGTTTGATGAAGAGGTGCTGCTGTTCCGGAATACGGGTGTTCCTTCCGTAAAGGTGAAGGTGATATACGATCCCGAGAATCCCAAGGATATGGTGGTAAAGGACTGTTATAATCCCCGCAAGCATAAACTTGTTATAGGTCTCTGTATTGCGGCGGTCATTGCCTTCGGTATTACCCTGCTGCTTATCTGAAGAAAGGATTCAGCGGATGTTCACACAGAATTAACATCCGTCAGGTATGATGACGGCATACGGAGGTCAGAAAATGAGTATTCTCAGAAAACTGTTTTCTGCTATGCTAGTGGTTATGACAGCGGCATCCTGCGTAAAAGTGAAGACAGTACCGGCCGATACACTGCATGTGTATTTCTTTGATGCGGGCAAAGCAGACGCCATTTTGCTGTATACAGCTGAAAGCGCCGTGCTGATTGACACGGGTGAAACCGGCTTCGGCACAAAGATCCGTTCGTATATGAATTCATACGGGATCGATCATCTGGATGCGCTGATCATTACGCATTTCGACAAGGACCATGTCGGCGGTGCTGCCGAGATCCTCGGTACATATCCGGTGGATACGGTGTATATCAGCGACAGTCCCAAAGACAGCGATGAATACAAGGCATTTACGGCGGCGCTGGAAAAGGCCGGCATGAGCGCGGTTACGGTAACGGATGAAGAGAGTGTGCTGCTGAACCTGGATGATGTGCGCTATGAAATTGACGGACCGGATGTCAGGGACTATGACGCCGATGATTCCAACAACTCATCCCTGATCACATCGGTAACGTACGGTACTTCATCTTTCCTGTTTACCGGCGATGCGGAAGAGGAAAGACTGGAGGAATACCTGGCGGATCATGATGCGCAGTATGATGTGCTGAAAGTGCCGCATCACGGCAACTGGCAGAAAGCACTGAAGGCTCTTGTGGAGATCACGGATCCCGAGATTGCGGTCATTACCTGTTCAAAGAATGAGGGCGGTGAGGAGAAGACGCTGAATCTGCTCTCGAAAAACGGTATACGGACATTCCTGACATATGAGGGTCCGGTGCTGATCACTTCCGACGGGGAAACCCTGACGGCAGAATACTGAAGGCTGTCCTGATGGACGGCCTTTGCTGTGTGTGCCGGGCATGGCACATCTCCAGCTGGTGAAAGTCCAGCCACGGGTATTTACCGCCAAGTGTAGTGAACCCCAAGTCGAAAACAGTAATGTTGGGATGAAAGAAGGGGCTAACAAAACTTCCGAGCCTACGGACAGAAACCCAATGAGGCTAAATGGTGGATGAGGTTGCACACCAAACCGAAGTCCGAAAG
>JAFUCL010000134.1 GCA_017459725.1 Solobacterium sp.
ACGCTCTTCCGATCTCACTTCGTCGTTTGAGAGCTATGTAATCTTTACTGGTAATAAAGCTTGGGCAGGATCCTACTATGGACATGTTGCGTTTGAGAGCTATGTAATCTTTACTGGTAATAAAGCACTGCAGGAAGCATATCCGGATGGAACTCTGTTTGAGAGCTATGTAATCTTTACTGGTCATAATGCTTTAGCTAAGAAAGCAAAAGCTTCGGCGGTTTCACTTTAATCTCCAAAGTATTTGCATTTTAAAAGTAACCAATTCCGGTTACTTTTATCTTGCCTCTAAACGATACTACGCCCACTGCGTTTTGTGCTAATAGATCGAGCTATACCATGGGTGGTCCTGACGGCATTCCTCCAGAACCCAATCAGCAATTTTAACAGCAAGAATCCTCATATTGTAAGTCAAAAGGATCATCATTCGTTACGGACATGCTGATAAATACTGCAACGGTTGCTTATTTTAATTTTGCGTATTCTTTAGATAACTCTTCGTTCTGGTTAAGCCTCTTGTAATCATACACATTGTTACGGGCAAACAGAAGGAATGCCTGTGTCACTGCTTCCTCCGGATTGTTTTCCCGCATGGCTTTTCTGATCGGGTCGAATTTTGCAAAATGAGATCGTTCCGCGGCGTCCGGATCCCAATATACAGGTACATTGTCGAGTACATAGAACATATAATCCGCAATGATATTGACTGCTTCATCAGCAGAAACTTCGTCGTACTGATTGACAAGACTCAGTTTGAACGAATAGCCTCCCAAGTATTCCCGCTGGATTGGTCCGGACCATGGAGAGCGAATCCTAAACTTTTCAGAATAGAGATATTTTCCGTCTGACGTCAGGAAAAGAAGATTCCAGCTGTGGTCTGTTTCTATGGTATCGGGACACATCATATAGCCGTCGAGGCATACGTATTCCTTTTTGTTAAAGAAAGTCGGTTTTCGTCGGTTCAGCAGCGGAACAGGGCCTCCGCCAAGATCAAAACATGCATCGGCAAACTCAGATAATGCCTGCTGTATGAAAGGAATGTACTGCAGCTTTGCGGCATCCTTCTCTGCCTGCTTTCTTTCTTCCGCCAGATTCTTCTGTTGTTGCTGTTGGTCACGATTCCGTTCTTTATCCAGTTCTTCCCGGATGACTTTATCAAGAATGCCCATATTCTCCATGTACCTTCCTTTAAGAATATTTTACATGGGAAAGCATGAGACAGATATGCCGGGAAGTGAAAATCACTCCTGGGTGTGGCATTGCTGCTGATGGGTTGGCCAATGTATCAATTCCCCCTGAACAGGCGCAGTTTTCTTGTCTTTCTGTATGCTATGCTGTATATAGAGGAAACCCGGCAAAATTACAATTATGTTACAGACCGTCCGGAATACCTTGGACGGTCTTTGTTTCTTTACAGATAACGGACAGGGAGGTGAAGGTTTATGTTCTGTTCGAAGTGCGGAAAAGAGATTCCCGATAACAGCAAATTCTGCGTTCACTGCGGTACACCCGTAATGGCCACACCGCCGGTGCAGAATACCCAGACCGTGCAGATGACACCACCGCCTGTACAGCCTCAGAATACTGTACAGCAGCCGATTTATCCGGGATATACACAGACCGGCATGACACCCATCCTGGTCACGGAAGAGAAGAAATCAAGAACCGGACTGATCATAGTGCTGCTGATTGTGATATTGCTGCTGGCACTGCTCTGCGGTTATCTGTTCGGCAGGCGCTCTCCTGCTAACCCGGCCGGTTCAAATACACCTTCCGGAACTGCAGCCACTGTTGAAACACCTTCCGGCGGAGGTGGTTCATCCGGTGGCGGAGGTTCGTCAGGCGGCTCATCCGGAGGCGGCACGACATCTTCGGGCGGCAGCGGCGGAGGAAGCTCTTCAGGCAGCTCATCCGGAGGCGGTTCATCGGGAGGATCATCCGGAGGTTCTTCTTCCGGCGGTTCAACGACACCGGAACCCGAAAAAGATGAAATCAAAGCAGTCTGGACACAGCAGCCGGATGTTACGTTTGATGCTATGGGACTGATTGAGTATCCGCGTGATGCGGCATATGACTATACGTATACGAATAACATGGCAGGCAGGGAAAAGACCGGCTATCCGACCGAGTGGTATGATTTCACCCAGAAACCGGCACCCGGCACAATTGCCTACCGCAACGGAGATATACTGACCATTGCAAGCTTTGACAGGAAGAAGATTATTCTTTCGGTGGATACGGGCAAAGACCACGGTATGCCGGCGTTCAATTATCTCAGCAGTTTCTTCCAGGTGCCGACCGATGACCTGAATACGGTTTATCTGTTTAACAACGATCTGACCAAGGTGGAGAAGAGAATGCTGCCGCTGATGGGCGGTGTTACGATTCCGGTCAGTATCACGGGAGGAAGACTGGTAAATGAAGGCGGTTATCCGATATCCGACCCTGACGGCAAAAGACTTGTCTACTTTGCGGATGACGGCAGTATATCCATCTGTAAGTCTGACGGTACTGTTATCTCTACATATAGCGGTGCCAATGCACTGTACCAGCGCGGTGTTGTAAACAATTACTTTGTTTCCTCACCTGACGGCAAAAGCAATTTCTCGCTTGTGAACATCAACTCCGGCAAGACCATCACCAAGACAACCTATGATGATGTCAAATACTTCACCGACGGATACTGTGCCGTAAAGAAGGGCGGCAAATGGGGATTCATTGATATCAGCGGTGAAGAAGTGACGGATTTCATCTGGGATGATGTGACACCATTGTTCCAGGGTGAAACATACGTATGTCTGAATGGTGTATACGGTGTTCTGCATCTTGAGAAATCCATGATGGCAGCCGGCGGTAAACTCACTGCACAGGACTGCTACGGCAAGTCCGGCAAACCGGGCGCAGGATCACCGCCGAGCGGCACCCCGAAGCCGGAGAAGCCCGGCGAGACAGCCCTCGGTACCGTCAAGATAAAGGTAACGGATCTCAACAGCCGCAGTCTGCCAAGCACATCAGGCTCCAAGATGGGCAAGGTCGTCTTTGATCATACCTATGATGTTTATGAGATTGCGTACGGGGAAGGATATACCTGGTACAGAATTGATACGAACCGGTGGATCGCTGACAAAGGCGGTGCATGGGTAACATATTCGCCTAAGTAAAAAGCGATTCCTCATGCATGCATGAGGAATCCTTTTCTTTTTGGTGCACCTGGCATGGGTAACAGCTTGGCGGTGAAAGTCCGCTACGCACTTGGCAGTAGGAAGCGTTAGCCGAAGGCAAGGGTGTCCATCGTGAGATGGAATCTGAAGGAAGCCGGATGTTTTCGGAGGAAACACT
>JAFUCL010000079.1 GCA_017459725.1 Solobacterium sp.
CAGATGAAACGGGCACAGCCGAAGGTCTTCTGAAGAAGGATCTCCTGTGCCGCATTTGGATATGCGCGGTAACGGTATGCGATATTACGTTTCATTGTTCACCTTGTGCTTACTGTGATATTCCAACATGGACTTATCTATATTATTGCAATTTTGAGTGGCAAAAATTGTTCCACCAAAGAAATTCCGAATTCATCCCCGTCTTTACTCTTCGTAAGAAGACGGGGACTTCTTCGGATTTACGTTAAATAGTCCCTTCCGTAAAACGGGGAGGGATTCTTTTGGCTGCTGCGATATAGGAAAAGGGAAAACTATTCACGGGATTCAATATACCAGGCAATCAGATCATTGGTTACTTCACCATATGAACGGATACCGCTTTCCTGGGAGAAAGCTTTCAGGTATGTATCATTGATTTTGTCGGAAAAATCCTGCAAAGATGATTCATATGTTTTGTATATGGCTGCGGTATCCAGCCGGTCCTGTTTGACCAGGCTGATGCCGGGCAGTTCGTCGTGGTTGTTGTACAGGATCAGGGCCAGTTCCGGATTATACCGGTACAGAGATGCAAAACAATATGAGAATGCTTCATAGTATCCGCTGTAGAGCAGTGCCGTTTCCCGGCTGTTCACACAAGCGAGAAATGCTGCGAAGTTGGCTTCTTCCTCACTGGCAATACCCAGACGGTGGGCGGCTTCATGTGCCATGGTAAAGGGCATTACGGCCGGCGGAACAGAAGCAGGTACTCCGGCCTCCCCGGTCAGTGGCATGAATATACCTATAATGCCGTTATACATCAGGTATTCCCCGATCAGTGAGAGTTTCTTGACCGGCAGATCAGTTCCCTGCAGTACAGTATATTTTTGGCCGAGGCCGGTATATGCACTGCCTGCCATCTTCGCCAAGGAATAAAAATCATTTGGTTTAAGGTGATTGTCTTTATCTCTGGGGATATCCGGTGCATAATGAGCAGCCTGCAGCAGAAAATAATCACAGGTTTCATACAGTTCTTCTTCGCTGTACAGACGTATCTCATAACCAAGTTCTGCTGCGAGAGGACCGGCATAGTGATTGAGCATCCATCCGCACACAGTTGCTGTGACAAGTACAGAAAAACATAAGAACACTGTGCTAAGCCAGGCCGCAAACTGCCCATGTATGTGTATCAAATGAATAAGACTGACAATTATCAGCACTATCAGCAGGATGGCGGCAATATCCCATACCGCTATGGGTGAAAATGAAGCCAGCCGGGCAAGCCAGCTGATCCAGGTTTTTGAGATTTGCCGGTAAGCCGGAAAAAAGAAGGCAGAATAACGATGAAACAGTACCATTGCCGCACCATTGAGACCCAGCAGGATCAGGGCACAGATGTATTTTCGAACAGATTTACCCATGTTTATCGTCACCGGTTCAGTTTTGCCATGGATGCCAGAGTAGGGATACCGACAGGGCACACGTCAACACAGCTCAGTGATTTTGAACAGCCGGCTGCGAAATGTTCACCGTAGACTTTCCTGATATCTCCGGCTTTGTCCTTGTTGCGGGCATAAATCAGATAACAGTCATTGGCGAAGGCAGCTCCGTAGAAGGTATTTCCGTTGACATAATTCGGACATACTTCCAGACACAGACCGCACTTCAGGCATTTGGCAGCGTTGTATTGATGAGTATGGTCTTCACCGGGAGAAGGAATATAATCACCGATGTAGGCATTGGTTTTTTTCAGGTTCTCCTGCATAGAGGAACGGTCAACGGCAAGATCACATACGACCGGGAATTTACGCAGGGGCTGCAGTACGATTTCACTGCCTTTCAAATCACGCAGAAAGGTTTCGCAGGCCAGGGCAGGGACACCGTTGATGACCATGGCACAGGCACCGCATTCGCCCTGCAGACATGAACATTCCCAGGTTATGCGGTCACTGACTTTACCCTGGACATTGACCGGATCATCATGATAATTCAGATAATCCAGTACACCGGCAATGGAATTGTTTTCCGGACCGTTATATGCAAAGGTTTCCCAATAGCTTTCGGAACCCGGATTTTTCTTTCTGAGTATCTTAACTTTCATATTCATGTTCCCTGTCCAACCGGATGCTGTAAGCACCGTTATCATAAGAAATTATATCTGCGTACTGCTGGGAAGGATCCGTATCGGGGAAGTCACTGCGCCAATGGGCACCGCGGCTTTCACAGCGCGCACGGGCCGCAAGCAAAGTGGCTTTTGCCAGGATCAGGATGCTTTCCATGCTGTAATTCAAATAGGTGTTCACACTGCTGTCAAATTTCAGGTGCGAGGAAATTTTCATGCAGTAATCTATTTCCTCAAGACCCTTATTCAGAGAGTCATCATCGCGTATTATGCCCATGTGTTTCTGCATGATTTCCGCAGTCATGTCACGGATATAGGAAACCGGGAAGTTGCTTTCAGTATTGGTGAAGGAGGTCAATTTCTTCTTTTGTGCTTCCGTGTAAGCCGAAAAGTCAGGAACGGTATCCGGAAAAGAACATTCCGACAGAGCTTCAGCTGTGATCCGGGCACTGTGGATGGCAGACAGCAGGGAATTTCCACCCAGCCGGTTGGCTCCGTGATACATTGATGCGCATTCACCGATGGCGAAAAGATTCCTGATATTGGTCTCATGATTCATATGAACTGCCAGACCGCCCATGAAGAAATGGACGGATGGTGTAACCGGAATCGGTTCTTTTTTGATATCGATGTTACGGTATTTGGCGCAGAGATCTCTGACTTCGGAAAGCCGGGTATCAATGATATCCGGGTCCAGGAAAGAAATGTCAAGATAGACCTGGGAAGGGGCAGCACTGATTTCCCGCGCTACAATATCCCGGGTCATCAGGTTGCCGTTCGGACCGTATTTGTCTTCCATGAACCAGATGCGTTTTCCGTCAAGTTCATAGAAAAGCCTGCCGCCTTCACCGCGTACGGCTTCGGTAATCATCATCTTTTTCTGAGATGTTTCCAGGGTGGTAGGGTGGAACTGAATAAACTCCAGGTTTTTCAATTCGGCTCCCTGACGGAACAGCTGTCCGATTGCATAACCATCGCACAAAGTGGATCCGGTGGTTTTGCCGAACAGGGCATTCTGACCGCCGGTGGCCATGATGAGGGCATTTGCGTATACGGTTTCGAGTGTGTTGGTATTCTGGTTGAACAGCAGGGCACCGTAACACTTTCCATCCTCGATCAGAGCGGAGTAAAAGTGCCGGCCGGTGAGCCGCTCGACAAGACCCTTAACTTCCATTTCACGGCATTCCATAACCAGTGCGGTTACAATCTGTTTCCCGGTGGCAGCGCCGCAGTAGCAGGTGCGTTTGTGAGACTGACCGCCGAATGCCCGCCGGCTTACAGTACCGGAGGAATCACGGGAAAAGACCGTACCGATCTTCTCAAGCCAGGCAATGATATCTGAAGCACTTTCACATAATCCGGTGACTGCTTTTTCGCCTCCAAGATAACTGCCGCCCTTAAGCGTGTCCTCTATATGTGAAGCAATCGTATCATCCTCTCCGGGCAAACCAAGTACGGCATTGATGCCGCCGGAAGCCATGACGGACTGTGAGCGCTCAGAAGGATACGGAGAAACCATCTGCACATGCAGGCCAAGTTCCGCGCACCGTACAGCACAGGACATGCCGGCAATGCCGCTGCCGATAATCAGAATCTTTCCGTGTTCGTTCATATCAGACTCCGAACATGAGCAGCTGACCGCGGACGATGGCAACCGTGCCTGCCACAAACAGGATACCGCAGATGATATAGACAATACGGTCCATGGTTCTGACCGTATTCATCGAAGAAATCCAGCCAAGGGTAATGATTGCCTTGGAAAAGGAAACAGCAACATGGATCAGTACGACAGCGTAGAAAACAATCTCAGCCAAAACAACGGCATAGAAGAGAAGTTTGTTTCCGGAAGAAGCACTGTTCTGCATTAATGAGAAACCGTACAGATGCAGAAACAGCAGCGGGATCATCAGTCCGGCTGTGAGTCTCTGCAGGAAGGTTTCTTTGTTTTTATGCCGGTACGGGTCTTCCGGTATACCATCCGGCTGTAGGAATAATATGGACATACCGAGGCATGCATGCAGACCAACCGCGGCCAGCAGAGGTGCAGCCGTTGCCCACTTCAGCACCGGACTGTAATAAAAGAAAACATAGCAGTAAATGTTGTACAGCATATGCACGATGATAAACAAAATGGACAGAAGTCCCAATACAGCATTGCACTTTTTCAGTTTCATAAATTCCTCTGTATCTGCCGGTACAGCAGTTATCTCTTATTGACTAATCATATCATGCGTGCGGGAGGCGTGTAATCAGCGGAGAACAGTCCGGAAGGCATATGCATGCATATCTGTTCTGACTGAATGAAAAAACCTCAGCCGTTTCAGGCCGAGGTCATTTTGTTATTCAGCTGTTTCTTCTTCAGGTTCTTCATCAGGAACATACTTGATGACGATATGACGTTTAGCGCCGTCTCCTTCACTTTCTGTTCTGATGTTGTGCCAGCCGCTGAGTGTCTTGTGAATGACTTTTCTTTCGTCATTCGGCATCGGATCGAGAGATGCATCAACATGTGATCTCTGTACCTGCTTTGCGGTTCTCTTTGCCATGCTGGTCAGCTTTGAGAATCTGTCTTCCTTGTAACGGTTGACATCAACGAGGACATCGATTCTGTCCTTGAATTCGGCATTTACAGCGCTTCTGACAACGGTATTGAGAGCAGACAGTGTCTTACCCATCTTACCGATCAGGACAGCGTTATTGTCCGCATTCAGTCTGACAATGAAGCCGTTGTTCTTCTCTTCGATTGCCACTTCGATGTCATAGTCGATACCGACAAAGAAGTTTCCGAGGTAATCAAACAGGAATTCCTTTACATCATCCAGGCAGTATACATCGGCTGATACGGAAGCACCGATACCGAGAATACCCTTCTTTTCATCTGTAACGAAATATTTGAGGTCTTCCACCGCACAGCCTTTTTCCTCGGCTGCAGCAGCGAGAAGATCTTCCAGAGTCTTTCCGGTATAGTTCTTCATGCTTTTTTGCCTTCTTTCTGCTGACGGTCGTTGATAATCTTCTGAACGATGAATGTCTTAGCGATATTTACCAGTGAGTAGATGGTCCAGTATACGCTCATGGCAGCCGGCCACATAAGACCGAATACCATAATCATAGCCATCATATAGTACTGCATCATCTGGCTCTGAGAGTTCTGTTCAGGAGCTTTCTTGTGATGACGTGCTGCTTCTTCCTCAGCCTTCTTACGGGCGAGTTTCTGCGGGATCATCATGGAGAAGTACTGACATACACCCATGATAATGAAGATAACAAGATAACCCCACTGTCCGGCACGGATACCGTTCATCGGTGTTGTATTCAGGTTCATGCCGAGGAACTCAGTTGTCTTAACAAGAGAAGCTCTCTGAACGGCCTGGTACATAGCGATGACAATCGGGAACTGAATGAATGAAACGACAAGTGTGGAGAACGGATTGACGTTGTACTTCTTGTACAGAGCGCTCATTTCCATTGCCTGCTTGTTCTTGGAAGCCTGGTCGGTTCTTCCTTCATATTTACGGTTGATCTTGTCAAGTTCCGGCTGGAGCAGCTGCATCTGCTGCTGGGCAATCGTTGATTTAAGTGTTACGAGAAGTAACACGCCGTTGACGAGTACGGTCAGTACAGCAAGTGCACCGATGACACTGATCTTAGGTGTGATTTTGTTCAGGAACTGAGCCATGGGCCATACGAGAATCGCATTGAACCAGCTTTCACTTTCCATGGTCTCCTTGAACGTTGTTTCAGGATAGATCAGCTTGATTGTTCCGTCAGCGTTTGTCGGATAGCGGCATCCCGCTGCCGTAACGACAACCAACAGAAGAACTGACAGAATCATTGCTTTTTTGACTGACGAGTTGATCTTCATACATTCTCCTTATTAATACAGCTATATTATTGTAGCTTTTAATAATAGTTTTTCCAAGTTATTTTTGTTTGCCGTATAGCTGTGGTTTTTATACCCGTACCGGACGATCAGAATGACATCTTTGGGATATGAAGAGAAGTCGGTAAGCTCCTGGCACATCATTCTGACCTGGCGTTTGATCAGATTGCGTTCAACGGCTTTTCCCATTTTTTTGGAAAGTGTAATGCCGATCCGCGCTTCCTTTTCTTTTTTGTCTGCGAAATACATGACAAAACTCTCATTCGTACTCTTTTTAGCAGTGTGAATGAGACTCTGGAATTCCTGTGCTTTACGGACTCTGTTCTTCTTTTTCATATATAAGCATTACCGGTATCAGGGCAATGCAGCTATTCTACTACAAAAACGACATGAATGCAGTAAATAAAAAACCACCAAGCGGTGGTTTTCCAGATTAAGCAGACAGTACTTTTCTGCCCTTGGCTCTGCGTCTTGCTAAGACCTTGCGTCCGCCTGCAGTAGCCTTGCGGGCTCTGAAGCCATGGTTTGCCTTTCTTTTTCTTTTACTCGGCTGGTATGTTCTTTTCATTCATGCCACCTCTTTCCTATAGAACAATCGCTTAATTATTGTACGTTTGCCATAATAAAAAGTCAAACAGAACATTGAAGGGTGCGGTATATTTTAATCTTCTGAAAGAAGGATCAGATGATCTTTTTCCGTAAGCAGTATAGGTTCATTAATATCAGCCAGAGTACGGAAAGGATTACCGGCAGTTCTGATGCCCATCAATACAGCACCGGTGGCATATACATGTTTCAACAGATCTGCATACAGAATTTTGCTGCCGCCAAGACCATATTGGGAAACCGGCTTCAGATACACTTCCGAACCGTATTCATCAAGAAGTTCAGAAAAAACAGGGGCACGCCGGACATCTGCTGAAATCTGTGCAAGCATCATGGAGGAAAGATCGGTAGCTACAATGAAATCTTCTGTTGCTTCTGAAGTTATCAGGTTACGGTTGTTCTCAAGACGCATTTCAGCGGTAATCGTATAGGTAAGTGCATATCGTTTCTTTATTGTGCGCAGCCGCAGAATACGCATCATAGTATCGGTATCCGCATCTTCTTCCTTCTTTCTCTTGTCGGCAAGAATACAGATATGTCCGGCAAGACGCACCATATCATAAAGAACGGCATCGGATTCAGTATTTCGGTAATCAAAGACAAGATCTCCTTCATAACCGGTTTCTTCCGGCATGTAGAGTTCTTTGTCATGCGGCGTAAGACCGATAATCCGGATATGCCGGATATAATCAGGAAGTTCCTGCAGAATTGTTCCGATAGACGAATTAACGCCGAAGATAATCACTTCATGTATTGATCTGGCAGACGGCGGATCAACCGGTTCAGGGAGTTCACAGGTTTCCGGATCAATGAGAATCAGATCACCGGGTTCTTCTTCAAATGTAATCAGCAGATCATTCACATAGACAATCGTGTCGGCCGGAGGATTGATTAAAGCATTGCCGCTGCGGTAAAGACCGGTAACTATTCCTTTCCTGGCTGACAGCAGAACCTTGCCGAACGGAAGGCCTGCGGTTTCAGGGCGGTGTTCAAAATAGAATTCATAGTTTTCAAAATTGATGATATCCAGCAAAGCTTCGTAGATGCCTGTCTGTGTGGAGGAATGCGCAATAATACGGGCAGTGACATCACCGGAATGCAGCATGGTTACACCGTTGTCCTTCAGCATTTCATCTGAAAAAACACGGGTGTTTGTGTCTACTGCAGCAACAATAACAGGTCTGTTTTCGCTGTCTTTCAACAGGTTTTCAACAGCCAGCAGCGTTTTTACTGTACGTCCTTTGTCACGGGTATGAATAACAAGCGTTGAACAATACGGAATACTGCAGCAGGAGAGAGATGCAGGGCTGGTTGTGTCTGCATTGATTGCGGTAAGACGGATATTTTTTGGTATTCGTATGTTTTTGCGAATGGCCTGCTCCATTTCCTGGCGTTCCATATTTTCCACAACAATAAAGGTCTTTTTGGTTTCTTCAGCAGCGGTGATCATCTCCCGCAGCAAAGCATATTCACCAATTCGGAAGCCGAGAATAACGGTGTGTCCTTCTTCGATTATCTCGGGGTTTTCCTGCTGAAGAGCAACTATCTTACCGCGCATGGTGGAAGAAAATATACCAATCAGCATACCTGTGAATATCATTCCGGTCAGACCGAGCAGTGTATATAAAATGATATACAGCAAAGGTCCGGAATCCGATGAAGGAAATGAAGATGACATAGCAGAACGGAGGTTATCCCAGAAGACTGCTATGATGGTTTTTCCTTCACTGTGCAGATGAAACAGCACAACCAGAACGGTCACAAAAGTAACAGCTGTCAGTACCGTAATTAAAAGCAGTTTGACCATGCTGGCGGTACCGGCTGCCATACGGTAATCAAGCCAGTAGCGGAAGCGGTTCTTAATTGTATGTTTTCGCATATATCTGCCCTCCGAAAAAGCGGATTGTAGATTTCAGGTAAAAAGCGGAAATGACAATTAAAATATAATGTCTGCATTCTTATACAGGCAACAAAGAGAAGAAACAAGAAGCACGTTATTAATAATTTTCAATTAATAAAAGTAAAACATCTTAAAAAACTGTACAAAACAGACATATTTATGTAAAAACAGTACAATTTACAGTTATTTTACAAAAACAGGTAAGACAGAAATATCAATGAAAAGGATAATAATTATGCGGAAGAGGGACGTATATGATTTATTGCGTTGAAGATGACAGCAGTATCCGGGATCTTGAAATTTATACGCTGAATATTGCCGGCTTTGAAGTAAGGGGCTTCAATGATGCGGCGGAATTCTGGGCAGCGGTGAAAGAAGAGATTCCTCAGCTGATTCTGCTGGATATAATGCTGCCGGGAGAGGACGGCATCAGTATTCTCCGGAAACTGCGGGAGACTCCCGAAACAGAAGGCGTACCGGTCATTATGGCCACCGCAAAGGGCAGTGAATATGACAGAGTCATAGGTCTTGATCTTGGAGCGGATGATTATCTGTGCAAACCTTTCAGCATGATGGAAATGGTTTCGCGGATCCGTGCTGTACTGCGCAGAACCGAGCATACAGAAAACAGGAAGTTTTTAACCTATAAAGAAATCGTCATGGATACAGGCAGACATACCGTGCAGGCTGACGGGCAGGAGGTGCAGCTGACCCTGAAAGAATATGATCTGCTTAAACTGTTCCTGGAAAATACGGGAATGGTATTTACCAGAGATCAGCTGCTTTCCTATGTGTGGGATATTGACTATACGGGAGAAACCAGAACCGTGGATGTGCATATCGGTACATTGAGGACCAAGCTCGGCAGATGCGGAGAACTGATCCGAACAGTACGCGGTGTGGGATACCGGATGGCATAACCTATGAGCAGGAAGATATTTCAGACGATACTGACAGTAACGCTGTCGGTGCTGCTGACGTCGCTTACGGTCGTTATGGCAGTGCTGTACAGCTATTTTACTGAGGAACAGCTGACGCAGCTGAAAAATGAGACAGTCCTGGCAGAGCAGGCAGTTATACGAAACGGAACAGAGTATCTGGACAACGTGGATCATCTGGATTTCCGTATTACCTGGATAACGGCAGACGGCAATGTGCTGTTTGACAACGAAGCAGACAAAACGGCAATGGAAAACCATCTTGCCAGGGAAGAAATACAGGAAGCGCTGCAGACAGGATACGGGCAGAGCCGGCGTACTTCCCTGACAACCGGAAACAACGAGATGTATGTGGCAAGAAGACTGCCGGATGGAACGGTGCTGCGAATGTCGGATGACATTGCGACAATGCCTGGTCTTATCAGGAAGTTCCTGATGCCGCTGGCCGCAATTGTACTGGCAGCGTTTATCCTGTCGTTCCTGCTGGCTTCCAGACTGTCAAACAGAATCGTAAAGCCGCTGAATGAGCTGAATCTGAACGAATTGTCGCAGGGAGCGGAAGACAGTAACTATGCGGAAATCAGGCCGCTGCTGAAAAGAATCGGAGAACAGCACAGGCAGATTCTCCATGATACAGAAGAGCTGGAAAAGGCATCTCTGATCAGACAGGAATTCACGGCCAATGCTTCACATGAACTGAAAACACCGCTTCATGTCATTTCCGGTTACGCGGAACTGTTGGAAAGCGGTATGGTCAGACAGGAAGATATACCGTTATTTGCCGGAAAAATAAGAGCTGAATCACAGCGCATCAGCCAGCTGGTGGAAGATATCATTGATCTTTCAAGACTTGATGCGGGCGGCGACGGTATGAAATACGAGAAGACGGATCTGTACCGGATTGCCCAGAATGCCGTTGAAAGTCTGCAGATTGAAGCGGATGAAGCGAAAGTGACGGTTAACCTGTCGGGAAGCAGTGCGGAGATGGAAGGTATACCGCATATTCTGTACAGTATTGTCTATAACCTTTGTGCCAATGCCATCAAATACAACAACGCCGGCGGCAGTGTGGAAGTAGTGGTGGAGAACAAGCCCGAACATGCTGTACTCAGGGTGAAGGACAACGGCATCGGTATTCCGCAGGAAGATCTCGACCGGATCTTCGAACGGTTTTACCGGGTGGATAAAAGTCATTCAAAGGAGGTAGGCGGAACCGGACTCGGTCTGTCAATTGTCAAACACGCTGCCAAGATACACAACGCTGATATAAAGGCGGAGAGTGAACTGGGCAAAGGGTCTGAATTTATTCTGACATTTCCAAAGCGTAAAGATGTTTGACAAAGCCGATGATTCCTGTAAGCTTTAAGAGCACATCTTCTTTACTACAAAAGAACGAACACAAAGAGGGGTACAAATATGTCCGTTTATGAAATATTCACATTGGCCGGAGGCATAGGTCTCTTCCTGTACGGTATGAAGATTATGTCGTCCGGTCTGAAGAATGCCTGCGGAGACAATCTGAGGGTAATTCTTGAGAAAGCGACACAAAACAAACTGATTGCGGTGCTGGCCGGTATTGCGGTAACGATATTCATCCAGAGCTCCTCCGCAACAGACGTAATGGTCATCGGTTTTGTTACTTCGGGGCTGATGAATCTGTCGCAGGCAATCGGCGTTATCATGGGTGCCAACATCGGTACAACCATCACCGCCCAGATTACTGCCTTCAACATCGGCGCCTACGCACCGTTTATCCTGTTTATCGGTGCAGCCATGAACCTGTTCCTCAAGAATAAAACCCTGCAGGAAGTCGGGAATGTCATTCTCGGATTCGGTATGCTGTTTGTCGGTATCACGATGATGAAATCAGCGATTATCCCGCTGTCGGAAACCCGTGCATTTATCTCGTTTATCTCTTCACTGTCCAATCCGATCATCACGGTGATCTTCGGTGTTCTGTTTACGGCATTGCTGCAGAGTTCTTCATCTGCGACGGTTATCTTCCAGGCCTTCGCCATGCAGGGCATCATTACATACAACACGACGGTATACCTGATTATCGGTGCTGCCATCGGTTCCGTTACACCGAACCTGCTGGCCGGTCTTACTGCCAATAAAGCAGGCAAACGCAGTGCGGTGCTGAATCTGCTGTTCAATCTGATGAGGGCCGTGCTGATCATGATTCTGATTACGGTCTTCCCGCAGATCCTGACATTTATTCAGAATCTCTCCCCGGGTAATATAGCCAGACAGATAGCGAACACACATACAATCTTTGCGATTACAGCCGTGCTGCTGCTTCTGCCGTTTACGGATTTCATTGTCAAGATGGCAGAAAAGCTGATACCGTACACAGAGGAAGAAAACAGAAAAGCAGCAGACCAGAGACTTGTATATCTGACCCAGACAGCCAATGTTCCGGCAGCCATCGTTCTGGACCAGGCACACCGCGAAATTTCAAGAATGGGCGAGATTTCCATAAACAACCTCATCCTTTCACTGGGATGCTTCTTCAACAAGGATGATACGAAGCGTCAGCTGGTTGAAGAGAATGAACAGACCGTAGACTTCCTTGCGCAGGCAATCGTTGCCAAGTTGGTTGAACTGCGTTCACTGAATATGTCACCGCGCAATCTGCACAGATTCTACCGTATGATTCAGGTGGTTGATGATATCGAGAGAATATCCGACCATGCTGAAAACATTATTGAATACGAAGAAAAGCTTTCTTCCGGCAGTGCTGTCATCAGTGACATCGGCAAAGAAGATCTGCACCGTCTTGCGGAAGCGACTTCCCAGTCAATGAAAGTTGCCCTGGCTGTATTCGAGTCAGAGAACGAAGACCGTCTTGATGAAGCGAAGCGTCTGGAGGATAACGTCGATACGATCCATGATGAGATTGTCCAGAATCACATTGACAGACTGATGAAGGATACCTGTGATCCGCAGGGAGGCGTTATCTTCACAAATATGTGCACCGATCTTGAACGCTGTTCAGACCATGCACTGAATATTGCCACAGCTCTTACAGGAACAGTTGAATAACATACAGGATGCACTCACATGAGTGCATTCTTTGTCTTTCTTGAGGTAATATAGGTGGTATTAAACAGAAGTGATCTGTCTGAGCAAAGGAGGCAAGATGAAGAAAGTGAAGCTTATATTTCTGCTGGTGAGCAGTGTGCTGCTTGCGGCATGCAGGAATGATACAGCAGCGCTGCCGCTGCCGGAAGTATCCGACGGTATGCGCGGAGAGCTGGGCATAGACCGCAATATCAACGAGGAAACCATAGACAAATATCTGAACCGGGAAGACAGCGTTTACCGGGATATGCGGATGTTTGTGGATGAAGCAGATTATGCGGCCATCGGCGGAGATTCCGTCCTGTCGGGATATGTGAAGGGTTTTGAAGTTGTGCCGTATCCGTATCTCTGCAACGTTGAGGGACTGCCGGAAGCGGTCGGGGAATCCTACACCGGAACGACATTGTTCACACATACGGCGGACGGGCAGTACACAGCGAATTACAAGGAATCCATGCATATACTGGAAACCCTGTTTCCGAAGGACAAGAACATCTTCCTGATGTGCGGAGGCGGCGGTTATGCGGGCATGACCAAAAACCTGCTCGTGGCACTGGGCTGGGATGGAAACAGAATCTGGAATACCGGCGGTTACTGGTACTATGAAGGCGCCAACAAAGTTGAAACAAAGTATGAAGAAAACGGAAAGACATATTATGACTTCTCCGGAGCGGTATACCATCTGATCGATTTCTCGGTACTGACACCGGCCAATGAAACCGCACCGAAACCGGAACCGACAGCTGCCGCAGCAGCCGAAAGCAAAATCAAAGAACTGAGCGGACCGGATGAGCTGCAGAAGCTTATGGATGAAAAGAAGACCTTCGGTGTTCTGCTGTATCTGCCGGGCTGTTCGGGATGTGCAGCGTTCCGTCCGATCGTGGAGGAATATGCAGAAACAGGTATGGTTGATATCTACAGCGCCAACCTGGCAGCGTTCATGGAAGGTGACAATACGATATCGGAAAACATCAGTTATGCGCCGTCCATGATCATATACAAAGACGGGGAAACCGCCGCTTACCTTGATCCGGAAAAGAACGAGGATATCGCATACTATAAGAATCTTGAAGGTCTCAGCAGCTGGTTCGGACAGTATCTCGGTACGGATACCGTGACTTCCGATACCGTGAATGATGCAGCGGAATGCGAAGAGGGATGCGAGGTATTCCGGTAAAGACAATAAAAGCAGTCAGATGTATGTGTCTGACTGCTTTTGCGTATGTACTGTACTGATTACTTGGCTTTTATTTCAACGATTGTACCGTCATTCTTGTGGATGCAGTTCTGCGGAACAACGCCTCTGACGCAGGATACCGGATATACACGGGAATTTCTGCCGATGACGGTACCCGGATTCAGCACTGAATTACAGCCGACTTCCACATGATCGCCGAGCATTGCGCCGAACTTCTTCAGTTCCGTATTGATATTCTCATCATCTCCGTGCACAACAACCAGAGTTTTGTCGGATTTGACATTGGAGGTGATGGAGCCGGCACCCATGTGGGAATAATAGCCGAGGATGGAATCGCCTACATAGTTATAATGAGGGGTCTGTACATGGTCAAACAGGATGACGTTCTTCAGCTCAACCGAGTTGCCTACCACGCAGTCTGCACCGACCAGAGCGCTGCCGCGGATGAAGGCGCAGTGTCTGACTTCCGTATTCGGACCGATGATGCAGGGGGCACCGAGGTAAGCGGACGGGAATACCGTCGCTGTCTTATGTACCCAGACCTGCGGGGATACTTCCGTGTATTCCTCGGGATCGAGAGAAGCGCCGAGAGAAATGATGAAGTCTTTGATTCCTTTCAATGCTTCCCACGGATACGTAAACTGTTTCAGATAATCACGGGCAAGAGTGTGGTCAAGATCATACATGTTTTCGATCGTATACATAGTTGTTTTCTCCCTGTTGTTAATGATACCTGCAATACCACTTGTCCGCAAGAAAAGGTATAATTCTTTGTAGTTATATACGGAGGTACCGCAGATGAATTTCTGGACTTTATTTCTGATCGTTATGATCGTATACATGGCTGCGCAGATCCTGCTGATGAAGAAAGGCGCACAGCACGGCAGATATCTCAACAATATGCTGCAGAACTTCAGCGATGAGGAAAAATTCTTCGAAGCTGCAGAAGATGCCATGAACAACGAGAAGGATCCCGAATACCTTGAAAAGGCAAAGATCATGAAGGCATGGGGAGAGGTATTCTATGACCGCATCGAAGACTATAAGAAGACAATTGACAGCGTAAACCTGCAGACGCTTGTATCCAACGGCAAACGTTCAAGGGTTGCGGAGAATGAAGATGCGTTCTTCTATCTGTATCTGATCATTCAGAACCATCTGTACGGTAAGGGCCGTATGGATCTGCTGAAGGATCTTCAGAATATGCTGAAGACAGTGGATGCACCGATGCAGGATATGCTGATCCTGGCAATGAACCAGGCAAACACCAAGTTCTACTACAAAGAGGATGATCTCGGTGAAGCTTTCTACCAGTCTGTTCTGGAGGGTGATTACGGACAGTACAAGTATTCCAAGCAGCTGATCGGTATTTACAAATCCATGGTTTCGGCAATGCTGGCAGCAGTATACAAGGAAAAGGGCGAAGATGCGAAGTATGATGCCATGAAGGAAGAACTGGAATTCTTCACGGATATGCCGCTGGGACAGAGATGGATCCAGGAACTCGGTCTGCCGCTGCCCAAGAAGGAAGATGATCCTGCCGTTGAGGAAAACGGTGAAGCAGTTGCGGATACTGAGAAGGAAGAAGGCTTCATGGATAAGCTGGATGAAGCCTGCGAAGCAGAGACACAGGCGGAGATTAAGGACAGCGAACAGCTGGCGGAAGCTCTCAGTGAGTCCATTGAAAAAACATCTGACATGATCGATGCTGTTGCGGATAAAGAGGCAGAAATCAAAGAGATTACAGAGAAAGCCATTCCGGAATCCATGGTGAAATCGGAAGACGATGCTGTGGTCACTGCCGCTGTGGAAAAGGCAGAAGGTCTGATGGATAAGATGGATGAAGCGCTTGAAGCCGGAACAGAAGCGGAGATCCAGGATAATATCCAGATGGCAGATGATTTAAGTGAAACCCTTGAAAAGGCATCCGGTCTGATTGATGCGGTTGTGGACAAGGAACAGGAAGTAAAGGAACTCACCGAGAAGGCGATCCCTGAGACAATGGTGAAATCGGCAGATCCGGAAGTTCTTGATAAGGCTGTTAAGACTGCTGAGGAAATGGCTGACTCCATCAAGGATGCAGCACACAGTGCTGCGGATGAAACCAAGTCTGAAGTCAGTGAAATGGCAAAGGATGCAGGCAAGTCAACAGAAGCCGTGCTGGATAAGACAGCAGATGTGCTGGATGCGGCGGCGGATAAAGTCACAGACGCAGCGGACAAGGCGCTTGATGCGGCTGCGGAGACTGCTGAGGCAGTGAAGGAAGCTGTGGAAAAAGCAATTGGAGACGATAAGAAATGAAGCTGATTGCCGGTCTGGGAAATCCCGGTAAGGAATACGAAAAGACAAGACACAACAGCGGGTTTATGGCTGTTGATCTGCTGGCAGAGAAGTGCGGCGTCTTTTCATGGAGTGAAAAGTGGAATGCACTTGTTGCCAATGTCCGTATCGGGGGACAGGCAGTGCTTTTGATGAAACCGCTGACGTATATGAACAACTCGGGTTCGGCGGTGTCACAGGCTGTTCATTTCTACCAGATTGAACCGGAGGATATTCTGGTTCTGCATGATGATATGGATCTGCCTGCCGGTTCCGTCAGGATCCGGAAAAAGGGAAGCAGCGGCGGACAGAAGGGCATGAAGTCCATTCTGAATGCGCTCGGTACAACGGATATTGCAAGAATCAGAATCGGTGTCGGCCACAGTGCCCGCGGTGAACACGGAGATGTGCCGGACTGGGTGCTTTCTCCGGTTCCCAAAGCCGAGCAGGAGATTTACCGTACAGCGCTGCAGGCAAGTGCCGATGCGGCGTATGCGTGGGTCAGCGAACCGCTGGATCTTGTGATGTCCCGCTACAATATTAAAGTTAAAGAAGAGGCTGAATGACCGAAACACAGAAAAGCTTTACAGGCATGCCTGAAGTTCTGCTTAAGGAACTGAAGGAAAACAGAGCGGTCGCGAAACTGAATGCCGGGAAGGGACCTCTTCCCCTGGTTTCACTGATTGAGGAAGCACTTGTACTGTGTGTTTCCTATAAACTAAATCCGCGTCCGATTCTTGTCATCAAGAACAACCTGTATAACGCACAGAGACTCTTTGAGAGGATCTCAACCCTCCTCCCTGAGAAGGAATGTGCGCTTTTCAGTGCGGATGAGTCTCTGCGTGTGGAATCAATTGCGACTTCACCGGAGATCATGGCCAACAAGGTGGAAACCCTGGCAGGACTGCTGGAGAATCCGAATCAGATTGTTGTTACATGTCCCTCCGGTATTCTGAGACATCTGCCTTCACCGGAAGACTTCCGACAGGGCTGTATGACCATTACGGTCGGTCAGAGACTGGACATGGAGGATCTGAAACGGAGACTGCGGGCAGCCGGGTATTTCCAGGCAGCGCATATTGACCAGCCGCTCAGCTTTGCGGCACGAGGCGGTATCGTTGACGTCTATTCCATCAATTACGAACATCCGGTGCGGGTGGAATTCTTTGATGATGAAGTGGAATCCATCCGGTTCTTTGACGCTGATACACAGAAGACCATGTTCCCGGCAAAGGAAGTCAGAATCGTACCTGCCAGTGATCTGCTGTTTACGGAAGCGGATGTGGAAGAGATCATGCGGAAGAGTGAAGAGCTTCTGCAGAAACAGGATGATGTCATGCTGTCATCAGCCATTGAGGCTGATCTGGCACTGATTCAGGAGAATATCCGTGAACCGAGACTGTATCCGTATACGGCACTGCTGAGTCATACGTCGGGTCTCTGGGAATACATGGACAATCCGCTGATTGTGTATTCGGATGAGGAGACAATCAAGGAGAGCGCACGCCGGCTGGTTGAAGAAACAACGGCATATATACAGGAGATGGTGCAGGAGAAGAAGCTGCTGCCGAGATTCTCCATGTGGCATGAGTTATCCCGTATAGCTCCGAAGTGCAGGAAGATCAAGGAAGATCCGATGGCTGCGAATATCTCCGGCATCGGAGAGGTATACCTGCCGAATGAAACCCTGGATCTGAAGCTGCGGCTTCTGCTGGAAGACGGCGGAAGAGTGCTGCTGATCCTGCATGACAAGGATGCGGAGCGTGTCCTGAATACATGCGTGGAGGAGAAGATTCCATATCACCTGCTGACCGGGGAACAGGAGATTGTTCCGGGTCTGAATATTCTGATCGGCGATCTTGCCCAGGGATTTGAATATCCGGAAACGGATCTGACTGTAGCCGGTGCGAATGAACTGTTTGAGATACGCAGACATACCGGCAGATACGAGAAGAAGTTCCGCAGTGCGGAAGTAATCCACAGCTATGAGGAACTGGAACCCGGTGACTATGTCGTGCATGCACAGCACGGTGTAGGCCAGTATGTGCAGATCGAAACCAGGGAGATACAGGGAACGATGCGTGATTTCCTGCGTATCGTATACCGCGGCAATGCCGAGCTGCTGGTTCCGCTGGATCAGTTCCGTCTGGTGCGCAAGTTTGTGTCCAGGGAAGGTGTAGTGCCTAAACTGAACAAACTGGGCAGTGATGAATGGACGAAAACCAAGAAACGTCTGGAAGAGAATGTCACCAATATCGCCGAACGTCTGGTGAAGCTGTATGCATCGCGTGAAGAGAATATCGGTCATGCCTTCCAGCCGGACAGTGAACTGCAGATTAAGTTTGAGAATGAATTCCCGTATGAACTGACACCGGACCAGGCGAAGGCTGTCGAGGATGTCAAACGGGATATGGAAAGCACCAAGCCGATGGACCGTCTGATCTGCGGTGATGTCGGTTTCGGCAAGACGGAGATTGCGGTAAGAGCTGCTTTCAAAGCGGCTGCCGAGAACAAACAGGTGGCAGTGCTGTGTCCGACCACGATCCTGGCCGAACAGCATTTCCATACGTTTTCACAGCGCTTCAGCGGATATCCGTTTGAAATACGTGTACTGGACAGGTTTGTTTCACCTGCGGATGTTAAGAAGACCCTGAAAGACACCAAAGAGGGCAGAGTGGATGTGCTGATCGGCACCCACCGTATTCTCAGCAAAGACGTCGAATTCAAGGATCTCGGTCTGCTGGTGGTGGATGAGGAACAGCGCTTCGGTGTGGAACATAAAGAGCGGATCAAGGAAATGCGCAACGGCATTGATGTACTGACGCTCAGTGCTACACCGATTCCGCGTACGCTGCAGATGTCATTGGTCGGTATCCGGCAGCTTTCACAGCTGGAAACACCGCCTGCCAACCGCTACAATGTGCAGACCTATGTTGTGGAAAAGAACCAGGGTCTGGTAACCGATGCAGTGGAGAAGGAACTGGCCAGAAACGGTCAGGTGTTCTATCTGTACAACAACATTGAGCGTATATACAACGTTGCAAGACAGCTGCAGGGAAGCATCACTGATGCCAGGATCGGTATCGTGCACGGTAAGATGGACCGGGAAGCGGTAGAGGATGTCATGCGCAGGTTTACAAACCGTGAGCTGAATGTACTGGTGTGCACAACGATTATTGAGAACGGCATTGATATTCCGAACGCCAATACGATCATTATTGATAACGCGCAGGATTTCGGTCTTGCCCAGATCTATCAGATCAAAGGAAGAGTCGGCCGGAGTGACCGGGTTGCGTATGCATACCTGATGGTGCCCCCGCGCAAGCAATTGAATGAAACCGCGCAGAAACGTCTGCAGGCCGTCAAGGAATTCGCCAGAATGGGCTCCGGTTACAAGATCGCTATGCGTGATCTTACCATCCGCGGTGCCGGTGACTTGCTCGGTTCGGAACAGTCGGGCTTTATCGATACGGTCGGTATTGATATGTATATCGAAATGCTCGAAGAGGCAATCGCAAAGCAGAAGGGTGAACCGGTGGAGGTAAAGGAAACACCGAAGCACGCCATGGTCAGCGGGAACAGCTACATTCCGAAGCAGTTTGCGCCGGATGACTTTGATAAGATATCCATGTATCAGACCATTGATGCGGCCGCATCCCTGCCAGAGCTGGAGGATTATAAGGAACAGGTCAGCGACCAGTACGGTCAGCTGCCTGAGGAAGTGCGCAGACTCTTTGACAAGAAAACACTGGATATTCTGCTGAACGGTGAGGATGTGCAGGGATACAAGGAAGTGCGTGATGTATGCGAAGTGACGTTTACGCCGGAATTCAGCCAGAAGGTGGACGGTGTGAAACTGTTTGAGATCTTCAGCAAAATCTCCAAGGATATACAGCTGCGCTACCGCAACCAGTGCATTACGGCATCCGTACCGAAGATCAAGGACAGTCTCGGTATTGTCATTACCATTATTGAAAGAGCACAGGAGGCAGTCAGGAAATGAGAATCGATAAATTTCTGAAAGTGTCACATATACTGAAAAGACGTACGGTTTCCAAGGAACTGGCGCTGAATCAGAGAATTGAAATCAACGGCAGGACTGTAAAGCCTTCACATGAAGTCAATGTGGGGGATGAGGTGACAATTACCTTCGGTTCCAGACAGATGAAAATACGCGTACTGTCCACCGTGGAGGTAAAACGGAAGAAGGACGCGGTGGATATGTACGAGATTCTGGAAGAAAAGCGTCTGAACGTTGAACCCGGTCCCGAAAATATGCTATAAAAGATATACTCAGGAGGAACACATGACGGAGACAAAACAGAAACTTGTAAAGAAAACCAGGAAAAAGAAAAAGACCAGAAAACTGACCCCGTTTGTAAAACTCATCTGTTTTATTCTGATCGGTGTATCCGCATTCCTTCTGTTTGAGGTGGCCAGGGAAATCTACACCACCGTGGAGCTGCGCAGACAGCTGGCGGAAGCAGAGGAAAAGTACCAGGAAGTCAAAGACGAAAATGCCTACCTGACAACCGAAAGGGAAAAACTGACAGACCCCGAGTATGTACAGAGTTATGCCAGGGGAAATTATATGCTGTCCAAGGACGGCGAACAGATATTCTATCTGCCTGAAAAGGAAGACTGACCGGAGAGATCCGGTTTTTTTCTGCTTTGGGATACCCGGTATCACAAATACGGGTATTTGTGGCATATACACCAAAAAGGTTTCTCATAACAGTTTATAAATGCAATAATGAAATCAACACAGAAAGAAAGGATAATACTATGAGTTCATTTACTGTTAAAAAGAATTTCCCTGTAGTCAATACCGATAAAGGCAAACTGCGCGGATTCCTCAGCGACGGCATTTTCACCTTCTACGGCGTACGTTATGCCAGAGCTGAACGTTTCCACCAGCCTGAAGAAATCCCTTCATGGGAAGGCATTCAGGATGCGCAGGCGTACGGTTATATTTCACCGATTCTCGCCAACCCGAGACCGACATCCGAACTGAGAATCCCGCACGGATTCTGGCCGGACAGCGAAAACTGCCAGTATCTGAACATCTGGACAAAGTCCATTGATGAAAATGCGAAGAAGCCGGTTATCGTCTGGTACCATGGCGGCGGTTATGCGAACGGTTCCTCCATTGAGCAGATCTGCTACGACGGACACAGCCTCGCCGATCATGAGGATGTCGTCGTTGTTACAGTCAACCACAGACTGAATGTCTTCGGTTATCTGGATCTGTCCGATTTCGGTCCGGAATATGAGAACTCCGGAAATGCCGGTTTCGCAGATCTGGTTTATTCCCTGAAGTGGGTCCAGAAGAATATCGCAGGCTTCGGCGGCGATCCTGACAACGTTACGATCATGGGTCAGTCCGGCGGCGGCGGAAAGGTCAACACACTCGGCCAGATTCCGGAAGCTGCAGGTCTCTTCCACAAAGCAATCCTGCTCTCCGGCGGTATGGGCGGTATCCGTTTCAGCGCCAATCCGTGCCCTCCGAAGTATCTTGCGGAAAAGATCATGGAAGAGTGCGGTGTCAGCACCGTACAGGAACTCGAAAAGGTTCCGACAAGACTCTTCATCCGCGGCGTCAACCTCGCCGGCAAAAAGATCGAAGCAGAAGGCTACACAGTATTCTGGGGACCGAAGGTCAATAATTACTACCTCGGCAATCCGGCAGAAGTCGGTTTCTCCGAGTACTTCCGCACCGTGCCTACCCTCGGCGGAACCGTATTCTCAGACCTTGTCAGAGCGAAGTTCGACAAGGATAAGGATGAATACACAGACGAAGAAGCACGTGCTCTCGTAGCTGAAAAGTACGGCGAAGAGAATGCCGATGCGGTGATCGCTGAATATAAGAAGGTTTATCCGGACAAGCTGGTTGCGGAAATTCCCGAACTGGATGTCAATGTCAGAACAGGCGCAAGAAACTACCTGCTGCAGAAGGCAAAGGAAAGCAGCGCACCGGTATATAATATGCTGCTGACACTGGATTTCGATTATGAAGGAAGCACACCGGCTTGGCACTGTGCAGATCTGCCGCTGATCTTCCGCAATGTTGATATGATCCCGCTGTACAGAGGCATGGGAGAAGTCACCGATAAACTGCAGAAGCAGATGAGCGGTGCCATCGCACAGTTTGCACGTACCGGTGATCCGAACGTGGAATGCCTGCCGAAGTGGGCTCCGGTTACTCCGGATGCGTTCAACACCATGGTGCTGGACAGAGAGTGCAAGTGCGTCACAGACTTTGACACCAAGCTCTGCGAAGAAATCCAGGGCACAGGAAAAGCACCGCGGTTCGGCGGAATGAGCGCATTCGGAGACGAAGACGCAGCCAACAAACGTGAGTGGATGTACTGATTACTGATTCACAGAACAGACAGCGATACAGCCGTTCCTCAGCGGAGCGGCTGTATTTTTGAACAGGAGAACAAACAACAATGAATCAATACCAGGAAGAAGAAATTATTCAGGCGTTTCATCTCATGTGGGATAACTATCCCGAATCTGTCAGACTGATTGACAAAAGCTTTACGGTACTGGCCGGAAACAAGGTCTATCAGTCACGCGCCGGAAAGCCGCAGAAGGAAACAGATAAATGAATACACTGGAACTGATCCGCAGCCGCAGAAGTGTGCGGACATTCGACGGCAGAGCACTGTCGGAAGAAGACCGGGAAAAGATTCTTATCTATGCCCGGAAAACCGAAAACCCGTATGACATTCCGATGGAATGGTACATGCTCAGTCAGGAGAGACATCACCTGAGCACACCGGTCATTGTTGGTGCCGACACCTATATAGCCGGGAAGATCAGCCGAATCCCGCATGCCGAGGAAGCATTCGGATATACGTTTGAAAAAGTTGTACTGTATGCACAGTCAATGGGAATTGGCAGCACCTGGATTGCAGGAACCATGGACAGAGGCGCATTTGAAAGAGCCGTGAGTTTAAAGGACGGTGAAGTCATGCCTTGTGTCAGTCCGCTCGGATATCCTGCCGGGAAAATGTCTCTGCGGGAAACCATGATGCGCAAAGGCATCAAAGCGGATAAACGGCTTCCGTTTGAACAGCTGTTCTTCAAAGGAACGTTCGCCACTCCGATCGCAGAAGCAGATGCAGGAGATTATCATGATCTTCTGGAAATGGTGCGGTGGTCACCGTCTGCTGTAAACAAACAGCCGTGGCGCATTGTCATTGACGGCAGAAATGTTCATTTCTTCGAAAAGAAGAGCGGCGGGTATGATGAAAACGGCTGGGACATTCAGAAGATTGATATGGGAATCGCACTCAGTCATTTCATCCTCGGTCTTGAAGAAAAACAGCGCACTGCAGAATTTGTGATTGAACCACCGCAGATCGCACTGCCGCAGGATACCGTATATACTGCAACCCTGATCCTCAGTGAATAGAAACAAACTCGTTGCACCCGCGGCTCAATTTGGCTCACGGGGGACTGTTTACTGCCAGGTGTTGTTGATCCAGTCGAGCAGTTCCTTTTTCATTGCTTTCCGGTCTTCTGCGCATTCTTTGGGATTGCGCCGTTCTGACTTGAACGCCATCCGGTAGATCCAGGGCAGTTTTGTCAAAACAGCGTGACTCATGTTCTTGTAAGCGACATGCTTATGGGGATACGGGAATCCGATCTCGTTGAATTTATTCTCCATGTATACTGCACTGTCATAGGAAGGCCAGACTTCATCATGTGTTGATGACAGCATCAATACAGGCGCTTTTATATTTTCAATGGGAATGAGCGTTTCCGGGGTAACATCTTTGTCACGGTTGAAGGTGATGATATGCATTTCCTTCTCACGCAGGAACATCTTCAGAATATTGAAGGAGCGTGTCCGGTAAGGTGCGTAGGGCAGCTCTTTTCCCTGATAGCTCCAGCAGGAAGTGCCTGACGGTGCTTTGTTTTTACCGCTGCCGGAAAGTCCTTCACTTACAAAGTGGGAGGGAACCCGTACGATAACACAGGAAAGTTCCGGAAACATGGATGCCGCAATCAGCGCCATTTCACTTCCCTTTGATGTCCCGTCAATTCCGATCTTTTCGTAACCCTGCTTCTTTCCCCAGGCGATTGCCTTCTCTACATACTCTACCGGTACCCGGGAGAGATTCTTCGGGGTCTGCGGTGTTTTGAACAGAGCCAGCGCCAGAGCCGGAATCCCGTTCTGATCGTAGAATTCTGCTTCCTGTTTGGTCAGCGTCATACCGCCGTTCGATCCGGACATTACAATTACGAGTTTGTCTTTCCGTCCGTTTCCCGGATACAGGATTGATTCGAAACCTTCTTCCTGCACGGTTGTAGTAATGATATTACGCATAGAAAACTGCCTCCTCAAATATATCCATCAGTGGCTTTTCACCACTTGAATACCGCAAGTCTGTTGTTCAGGTTTTTGGCAAGCAAAGCAAACAGCTTTCCCCGGATCGTGTGTTTCTTCATCTCTTCGTTGTAGCTGGTTTCTGACACCAGACTCATACGAGGTTCAAGTTCCAGGTACTCTTTCCCCGACTTGGTTCCCCAGCCAAAGGTCGCATTCGTATTCTTGACCGCATCATGATGCTTGCTGTTCTTCTCCAGGAAAGGAGAATGCAGTTCTGCCAACAGATAGCCATGTGAAAAAGAATCGCAGAGCATATTGAGGCAGATCTTTACCTGGTCTCTGGAAAAATACTCCAGCACGCCCTCCATGACGACAATGGTCATCTCTCTCTTCGGAAGCGTCTTTGTCCATTCACCGTCCAGTGCACTTCCGGGAAGCATAGTGCAGCGATCCCGATCCTCATATACCTTTTTCCTTACTTCGATCTGATCCGGAAGATCGACATCGTACCAGATCAGTTTTCCGTTATCCACCTGTGAAAACTTATCATCAAAACCACAGCCCAGATTGATGCAGAGCGCATCCGGATACTCTTTTAAACGACGCTTTAATTCGTCTCTGTACATGATGGTTCTTGCCACCACGCCCTCGTGTGACAAAAAAGGATCAAATTTGCTCACATCTACGCCCAGCGTGTCGATGATCTCCTTAGCCTTCAGATCCTTTATCCTTGCGTTTGGTCTGGCTGTTTCACTCGCTTTTATCGCCAGTGGAATCAACGCTGTTTCCTGAATGTCGCCAAATTTTAAATCCATCTTCTTCAGCTCCTTTCCTGCAGGTAAGTCAGAATATCACGATAGGCTTCGCGGGATTCCCTGCAGACCGGATAAACCGGAAATGCATGGAACATATGATCCCGGAGATAGAACGAGGCATCCACGTTCTGCTCTGCCATGATCTTTTGGAAGGAAGGCACCGCAAAAGCCAGGGTTTCATTGGAAGCGTAATAGAACCGGATCTGTTTCAGTCCCCGGTAGTTTCCAACGGTAGGATGCTGAACCCAGTCCGGTTATTTTCCCCAGTGCTCACAGATAGATTCGAACGAGTAAACGAAGGAAGCGGAGACCATGGCATCCCCGTCTTCCAGCATTTCCATCCGTTTTCTTTCCTCCTGCGTGATCGGTACGCAGCCCGGTGAAACACAGATGACTTTTCCGGGTTTCTCCAGATTTTGCCGGTATTCATTGATGTATGTAATGAGATCCAGTGCCTGTGACCCGCCGGAAGATACCCCTATGACTGAAATGTTGTCCGCTTTATAGTCTTCCAGAAGCTTCCCATATGTTTCCACGATCATTTCCATGGTGTCCAGCAGGGAATGCTCTGTCGCCAGCGGATAGATCGGGTAATACACAGGAACCTTTGCGTCCCGTCCCAGTTTGACCGCCATGCCAAGCTGTGACTTCCAGGCGTTCAAAAGTCCGCCGCCGCCCCAGGTGAACAAGACGGCACGATCCCGGCAGCTGTCCGGCTGTGTGATCTTCAGGCAGGGAAAGACACCGAAGCCTGTCTGGATACTGAGCTGTTCATAGATTGTTTTGTGATCGGAGGGCATGAGAAAGGGATGTGCCTTGTTGTAGGCAACGGCTTCCTCAAACGTTTTCTGCGAACTTCCGGCCAGTTTTCCCTTCATTCCGGAAAGCTGCAGCAGTTTGATCAGCATTCGCGATGTAAAACTCATGACTGCCACCCTTCCAGGATTCCGGCGGGTTCGTCCCGAGCAGATGGCTTGCATAAGGATAGACGATTGCCTGCACACGATAGGGATAGGATGTCTCCTCCAGCTTCTTCGCCATGCGTCTTACGGCGTCCGCTGACGGCCATTCATTATCCCTCTCCGGAGCGACCAAAAGAACATCCGCTTTCATCTTTTCCACTTTGATCCGGGATTCTTCCGTAAGCGTCGCGTGCTCATAAAGCGACCGCAGGAATTCACCCTGATGCTCTGTATCCTGCTTTTTGTACTCCCTGAGCGATCCGAAGAATCCTTTCTCTCTCTGTCCTGTAAAAAGAGCGCACGGATAATCCTTTCCGCGCCAGCTGAACCAGGAGCGCCCGGTCGGTTTTCCTATGATCTTCGGTTCTTCCACCACATAATCAAACGGACAGATACTCAGGACCAGGGAGATATCCGGAATGAGGGAAGCACACAGAAGTGCATAAGCAGCACCGGAGGAGATTCCGTGAATCCCGATCTTCTCATAACCGTTATTCTTTAATTCTGTGACAGCTCTTTCCACATACTCCACCGGAATGGCACGCATCTTTTTTGACATGCCCTTCCAGAAATAAAAACCCAGAACAAGGACGGAATATCCTGCATCTCTCAGATACTTGGAATCCGCAAGACAGTGCTTTTCATTCATACCGGAGCCGTGCATCCAGATGATTGCTTTGTCTTTGTGTTTTGAACCTTCAAACCAGTATGCACTGAAGCCGTCCGTTTTCAGACTGTAACTATCCTTCAAAATGAATCACCCCTTACTGTATTCATTGATGCTGAGATTTTGAGTCATAGGTTAGCTGTGTCTAACCAAGATAACTGTACTGCTGCAGCCGTTATTTTTCAAACAGAACCGGTGTACAGCCGCTTTGAGCATATGCATACAGCCAGGAATGCCGGAAACAGAAAAAACACAGTATATAAAAAAACTTCAGCGGAAAAGTGTGAAAATTTGGTGAAGTCTACTGTTGACGATGACCACTTATGCAGGTATGATGCAGTTACAGCAAGAAAGTCTCAAACATCATTGAACAACAGTTAAAATGGCAGAGAAAAGATTAAACATGTGATAGGAGTGTTTTTGATTTTTTCTGTGTGCGATTCATAACTTTGGAGGGTTAATAATGAAAAAGTTACTCGCTTCTCTCCTGGCTGTGACGATGCTCGTTGGCTGCGGCGGCGGCTCGGCGGCAGGCACATCAGGAACATCCGGTTCCGCAGGCGGATCAGGATCATCATCTTCTTCCGGCACAGCTGCAGCTCCTGCAGCAACTGCTGAGACAATGCAGCATGAAGCACAGGGCGGCAAGATCGAAGGTGAAGCTGCTACCGAGCAGATTCCGCAGGTCGTTAAGGTAATCAACTCCGCTTCCACAGACGCTTCTCCGTACGCATTCAACACACCTTCCCGTTCCTCCACAAAGGAACCGCTCTACGCTACACTGTTCTGGATCCAGCCGGGTCACTTCATTGAAGACGTTCAGCCGTGGATCGGCAAGTCCATCACCCAGGTTGATGACTTCACATATGACATCGAACTGTTTGACTACATCAAAGACTCCCAGGGACATGACATCACTGCTGAAGACGTCCTCTGGAGCTATGAGTATTCCTACAGAAACCAGGAACTTCTGCAGTATGGTACAGACGTTGAATACTTCAAGATTATCGACGACTATCATATGCAGATGAAGGTCACAAAGACTATCCCGGGCGTTATCGAGAACCTGCTCAGAGGCTCCCAGATCACTATCGTTGATAAGGACTGGTATGAAGGCGCATCCGATGAAGAACGTCAGATGAACCCTGCCACAACCGGCCGTTACATGGTTGAAAAGAACGTATCCGGTTCCGAGATCGTTCTGGTTGCGAATGATGATTACTGGCAGAAAGATGAAACATTGCTGCCGGATGTTGCTAAGGCAAACGTTAAGAGAATCGTCCTGAAGGTCATCACAGAAGACTCCATGAGAGCTATTGCGATGGAAAACAAGGAAGCTGATATCTCCAACATCACAGCTGCTAACCTCCACAGATTCTATGATATCGAAGCAAAGACACCGAAAGATGGTTACAACGTATTCACAGGTCTGAACGGCCAGCCTGGTCTGATCAGCTGCTGGATCAACATGGATCCGAACAGCGGACGTCCGTTCTCCAGCAACGTTAACCTCCGTAAAGCTGCTCTGTATGCAATCTCCACAGACGACTTCATGCTCGCTTCCGGAAATACATACAGCACCGCTATGCCGACAAAGGCTTCCACATCACGTCTGTCCGACGGTTATCTGCCTGAATGGGATGAAGACAGCTATGACTACTTCAACTATGATACCGACAAGGCTAAGGAATTCCTCCACGAAGCAGGATACAAAGACGGCGAATGTGAGATCATCGTTCTGATGTCCATCTCCCTGTTCAATGACTCCCAGCAGGCAGTTGTTATCGCAGGTCTGGAAGAAGCAGGCTTCAAGGTCAATCTGCTCGCAGTAGACCAGGCACTCTTCCTGAACTATCGTTTCGAAAGCAACCAGTGGGATATGATCTTCGACTATAAGGGATCCGGCGACAACTGTGTAACAGGTTGGGATACACTGTACAACCCTGTAGGATACAGCAACGGTTCCGTATGCTTCACACACGACGACAAGCTCGTTGAGCTGCTCGAAGCTGCAGTCAAAGATTCCAGTGACGAGAACGTACGTGCATTCAACGCATATCTGACAGACAATGCAATCCAGAAGGGTCTCTACACAATGATGACTCTGGTCGTTGCCCAGGACGGCGTACTTGACATGTACATCTCCAACCAGGGTGTTGCACCGCAGGCATGCACATACAGCAAGGACTTCGTCTCTGCTGCAGGCGCAAAGAACTAAGTATCTTCTCAATTACTTCCTATCGTGAAAGCTGTCCCGCAAGGGGCAGTTTTCTTTATGCGGAGGCAGGGGATTACCGTCTCTGATCAGTTGATTATGAATGGCAGTTTGAAAAAACAGGATATTTGTCAAGTTTAGAGCAGAAAAGAGTGAAAAAACCGTGAAATCACGGATTGACACCGGCACTGTAATCGCTTACATTTTTGTTAGACATTAATCGTACCCGTTTATATTAGAGGAAACAATCAAATTATTCGCAGCAGAAAAATGAGACATGTGATAGGAGTGTTTTGTTTTTCTGTACTACACAACAACTTTTTTATGGAGGGAAAACAATGAAAAAGTTACTCGCTTCTCTCCTGGCTGTGACAATGCTCGTAGGCTGCGGCGGCGGCTCAGGCTCAGGCACATCAGGAACATCCGGTTCCGCAGGCGGATCAGGATCATCATCTTCCGGCACAGCTGCAGCTCCTGCAGCGACCGCTGAAACAATGCAGACAGAAGCACAGGGCGGCAAGATCGAAGGCGAAGCTGCTACCGAGCAGATTCCGCAGGTCGTTAAGGTAATCAACTCCGCTTCCACCGATGCTTCCCCGTATGCATTCAACACACCTTCCCGTTCCTCCACAAAGGAACCGCTCTACGCTACACTGTTCTGGATCCAGCCCGGTCACTTCCTTGAGGATGCACAGCCGTGGATCGGTAAGTCCATCACTCAGGTCGATGATTATACATATGACATTGAACTGTTTGATTATGTAACCGACTCCCAGGGAAATGCCATCACAGCTGAAGATGTACTCTGGAGCTATGAGTATTCCTACAGAAACCAGGAACTTCTGCAGTATGGTACTGACGTTGAATACTTCAAGATTATCGATGACTATCATATGCAGATGAAGGTCACAAAGACTATCCCGGGCGTTATCGAACACCTGATGCGTGCAGCAGCCATCACAATCGTTGATAAAGACTGGTATGAAGGCGCATCCGATGAAGAACGTCAGATGAACCCTGCCACAACAGGCCGTTACATGGTTGAAAAGAACGTATCCGGTTCCGAGATCGTTCTGGTAGCGAATGACGATTACTGGCAGAAAGATGAAACAATGCTGCCGGATGTCGCAAAGGCAAACGTCAAGAGAATCGTCCTGAAGGTCATTACAGAAGACTCCATGCGTGCAATCGGTCTGGAAAACAAGGAAGTAGATATCTCCAGCATCACTGCAGCGAACCTGCACAGATTCTATGATATCGATGCCAAGACACCGAAAGACGGATACAACGTATTCACAGGTCTGAATGGTGCTCCTGGTCTGATCTCCGCATGGATCAACATGGATCCGAACAGCGGCCGTCCGTTCTCCAGCAATGTTAACCTCCGTAAGGCAGCTCTCTATGCACTTTCTGCAGAAGACTTCATGCTGGCTTCCGGAAACACATTCAGCACAGCAACACTGACAAAGGCTTCCACATCCAAACTTTCCGACGGTTATCTGCCTGAATGGGATGCTGAAGACTATGACTACTTCAACTATGACACTGCAAAGGCTAAGGAATTCCTCCACGAAGCAGGATACAAAGACGGCGAATGTGAGATCATCGTTCTGATGTCCATCTCCCTGTTCAATGACTCCCAGCAGGCAGTTGTTATCGCAGGTCTGGAAGAAGCAGGCTTCAAGGTCAAT
>JAFUCL010000080.1 GCA_017459725.1 Solobacterium sp.
CATGATTATTACCTTCCTTTCCAGCGGCTGCCGGCAAGGATATTATCTGATTGACTGTAAGAGTAATGTCCAGTAATAGCGCTGTAAGACTAAAATCCGGTCTCCTTTTACGAAACCGGAAGTTAGTCGTGCATTTCACACTTTTGTTTTTCTTCAGAAAAACACTTGCAAACTCTTCGGGACTGGTATATATTAGTAAAGCACTGAAAAACTGACCCCCTAGCTCAGCTGGCAGAGCAACTGACTCTTAATCAGTGGGTCGAGGGTTCGAATCCCTCGGGGGTCACCATGTGAAAAGAAGCGTTCCTGAAAAGGAACGTTTTTTTACGCTTTATTACACCGTACTGGGTGTCTGTTTCATGAGAATACTGCTGTTATAATGAAAATGAACAGATAACAGATGACAGTAAGGAATATGCATAAATACAGAGGTATAAAGATCATGGTTGTATTTCTCTGCGCGTTAAGCAGTATCGGACTTTTCGGCTGCGGTGAAAAAACCGTAGGAAAGAACATTAAATACGGAAATATCACAGAGTTTTACTGGACATACTCCAATATCAATTTCAATGCGGAATACCAGCGCTATCATTTCTTTACGGAAGACGGGAAGTATATGTTCTTCCATGAACACCGGGAAAGAAAAAATCAGTATGGTCCGTGCACGGAGGAGGATACGACAGCTGTCGGAACTGTTGAACTGAGCGAAGATGAGTGGAATACAATGCTTGATCTGATTGCGGACGGACATGTGACGAAGCGTACGGATGATGCATCAGCCGGAAGTTCCGGTCCGTGGACGTATCTGTACTGGAAAGGTGATCAGGGAAAGTATCAGGTGTTTGAATTTGCGGATCCGGAGAAGGCATTCGGGTTTGAGGATTTCTGCCGGACACTGGCGGAATCCTGATCTGCAGGAGGTATTGTTATGATCAGGGAAATCGGAAGACTGTTGGTCATGGCGGCAGGGTTCGGGCTGCTGGCAGGATGTATCCGTAAGCCTCAGGTGATGGACGGACCGGATATGATGTATGAATTTGCATCTTATGAACTGGTCGGGGACTGGACGGAAATCAATGCGGAAAAACCGTGGAAGCTTTCCTTTACCCGGGATGAAATCACATGTACGGACGATGCCGGGAACAGCTCTGTCTCAGCCTTCAGTTATGAGTTGGATCATTCTATTGACAAGGGAACATTGATGTTCCAGACGGCCGATTTTGTGTTTGATGAGCTGCTGTTCGAGAGAGTCGAAATCGGGTATCACAAAATAAGTCTGCTGTTTGATACGGACGGCAATGCTGTAAAGCATGTGTTTGTCAGAGACAGTGATCTTCACTATATACCGGAAGGATATGCACCGGCACCGTTTGAAGAAGAAGCTGTCAAAACGGAAACGGTTGATCAGGAAGCACTGGATGCGGAATTCCGGAAAATGCTGGAAGGTGTATGGGTGACGTTTTATACGGAGGATTACAGCGGATATGCCTTTGCCGGGGCAGAGAATCTGACCAACATCACATTCAATGATGAAGGTTCGGTATGGCTGTTCAATGACGGCAGTACGATGAAAATCAGTTATACGCTTGAGCCGGCAGATAACAATTATGCAAGGACACTGCAGCTGTACAATGCTTCGGCATTCTATCCGCCGTATCCGCAGATGGAATACCGTCTGAAGAACATTGACGGGAAACAGATACCGGTGCTCTTCGGGGCAACTCCGACTGACGGGGGACCCGCAGATCTGCAGATCGATATCGGATTTGTAAAGGAAGCGGATCTCACATCAATTCCAAAAGGATACCGCGGTGATCTGGCCAATGATTATGCGGCAGAACCGGCTGTACGTGAAGCATATGCCATTGCGGATGTGAGTGAGAGTGCGCAGTGGCTGGGCAAGACATTTGCGGAAACAGGTGCCGATGAAAAGTATATGCATGATGGTGTCCTGGCCTTTGAAGTAAAGCTGTTTGAGGAGAACGTGCAGGGAAATGCATACTTTGAGGATACATGTACGAAAACAGCGGTACAGGTTAAGACCATGACACTTGAGGAATGCCTGGAAAAGCTTACGGAACAGTACGGGGAAGGCAAGGAATACATGACGCCGTACATGGGCGGTGTCGGTGCCGTGAAGGGATATGTATTTGACAGGGATACGTATGTGATTGATCTGCATCAGGGCAGTGAACAGGATTTTGTGACGGTGGAATTCAGACTGCCGGAATAATACAGACCAGACAAAAGAGCGCGCCGGAAGGCGCGTTTACTTTGTGCGGAAGTATATTCAGCAAATGTAATCCGGCAGTTGTCGGCACCGGCGGTCTGGTGCTGTTTCCGGGAACACCGCTGATTGAAGAGGTGAAGCAGGCAGATTCACACCGCTGTCAGAAGGTGAGATGCTGGGGGGAACTGAAACTGTTTGCGGAGCATCTGAACTGCGACTGTTCATTCATAACGCATCATACGATCTCAGGCAGGAATCTGAGCGGCCCTGATTTCATGGGCAGAAAAGAGAAGATCATTGCAGCGCTGGATCAGCAGAGCAGTGATACTGATATAGAGGCAGCCCTGTAAGAATCCGATAAAATGAAATCTGTAGTCCTTGTATCCTGCACATCCTTCGGTGCCGGGCAGAACCAGCCAGTCGGGTGTAATCGTACATACCAGAAGCCAGTACATGATGATCAGATCAACGATGTTCCAGGTGAAAGCAATGATCCACGTGTAGAAGAAGATACGCAGGAAGGTATCCTGCTGATGCCGGAAGTAGAGTATCGGGAAGACGGCCAGAATAACAAACAAGGCCAGTGAGGCAACGCCTCCCCAGAGTTTTGCCGGCTTCTTCTGTTTTTCATCCGGTTTCCGGAGAGTCGTCTTTTCCTTGATGTCTTCGGGGTATTCATGAACCATCTCCCAGGGAAAGCATTTCAGAAGCATATAAACATAAGCAATCCATAATACGGACAAGATCATTCCGTTAATCAGCGCACTTGTCAGCATATATTTCATCCTCTCTTGTATATGGAAAGCACAGCTCTTTACGATGATATTTGCGGTTGCTTCAGTTGACGAACAATGTGCAGATCCATGCGGCCAGTGCAGATGCTGCCGGGAATATAATCAGGAGTTTCAGCAGCTGGCTTCTGATATTGAATCCGTACTTCCGTCCCTCCATAACATGCTCTGCCTCAGGATAGTAATACTGAAAGAAATGGAACTTCAGAAGCAGGAAGCTATCAATGAGCGCCATGTCGCATATTTTGTAAACCGTAAAGATCGTTATGAATCTCGCAAAGAACTGCATGAACGTAAATCCGCTTCTGATGCCGTCCCAGACCGCAATCACACCCACTCCGAGAATCATCAGAACTGCCATAATAAACAGCGTCCATCCGATTGCTCTGGCACCGTAGAAGAGTTCTTTATCTCTTTGTGCCAGCAAGTCCTGTGCTTCCTTGGGAGCAGAGGAAAACAGTTTGTTGTCCTGGATGAATGCAACAGCAGACAGCAGCATCAAAGCCATCGATGTGCAGAAGACGATTGTAAGAAAAACAGTCAGAACCATAATGATTTCCTTCCATAACAGACAGAGCAGGATGCACCTTGTGAACCCCGTTCATAAGAATATAACTTTGTCGGTTAGAAATAACTAACTGCATACAATATATATTCGGCATTCAGGAATTACAATAGGGCAGTCGGGTTTTGCGTTCTTCGCTGTACGGAGTGCCCGTAAAGCAGGAAACCCACTGCACAGGCAGTGGGAATATCAGTCTTCGATGTGTTTTATGATTCTGGCCGGGTTTCCTGCAATCACCACATGATCCGGGAACGATTTTGTTACTACGGATCCGGCACCGATTACCGTGTTATCGCCAATGGATACTCCTGCAAGAATCGTCACACCGCCGCCGATCCATACGTTATCGCCAATCGTGACAGGTTTGGGAATGCCGATCTTCTTCTGCCTGGATTCTGCGTCCAGCGGATGACCGATTGCATAGATGCATGTTTTAGGACCGATCATGCAATGTGCTCCGATACGGATAGGAGCAGCATCCAGGAATATACAGTCAAAGTTCAGGAATAAATCATTGCCCACGAAAATGTTATATCCGTAATCACAGTGGAAGGGAGGCTTAACGGTAATCTTATCTCCGCAGGATCCTAACAATTCTTTCATCAGTTCATGTCTTAGTGACTCATCTTCAGGAGAGCTATTTAAACGTGAACACAGGATACGTGCATTCTTCTTATCTTCCATGAGCTGCGGATCGTTTGTGAAGAACGGTTCACCGTCTGTCATTTTTTCGCGTTCGGTTTTCTTGTTGTTTTCCATAAGTACCTCCGTAACCGCTGTTCAGCATCATAACACTGATTGTCTATAGCTGAAGTTACTCAAAAATACCTGACAAGTCAAATCCGAAGCATTGTTTCTGTCCGCTTGCGGCAAAACCCTGACAGTCAGCTGCTTTTAAAAGGGTGATTCATTTGCTTTGAATTGCCTTGTTGGAAGAATCCGGGATATGAAAAAGCCATTTCAACTGACTGTACAGTCAGTGTGGCTGGAATGACTTTTCATGTTAATACACATCAAGGTTATACTTCTGAATAATTCTTCTCAGTCTGCCGGATTGCCGGAGTCTTCTCCGAAGTCTGTCCAGCCTTCAATCTGTTCCTGGTTGGCTGTATTGTACACTTTTGTATTGTCGTTCAGGTAGAAATCACCGATACCATAGCTATGCTCGAAATGCACACCATCCGTTAATGTCAGGACAATCAGGAAGTATTCGCCGTTGCTGTTAACTTCCAAACAATTATAAAGCGGTGTTACGAATGATCCTCCATAGCTGTCGAGCGTACTCAACTGAGATATTTCGAATACATCTGAAAAGTGTGTGGTACTGAGCAAACGTCCGTCATACTGCGAATGCTGACTGTGATCTCCCTCGATTTTGAAAAAACTGGGAAGATCTTCGGGTGTACTGATGGAAAACAGGAATTCATTTATGGTGCTTCCATAATAACCACTGGTGTCATTATAGTAGTATTGGCCTGTGATTTTATCGGGATCAATCCTGCATGAAGGGGCACTTTTGGTTGAACCGGTTCTGTCCCAGTTATCTTTTCCTCTGTCATACTGATAAACCAGATCTGCTGAATAAGATATGGTTCCGTAGGGATACTTGACAGTAATATCTGCCGTCACTTCATCAAGGTGTGCTTTTGTGTCGGGATTATGATTGATGACAATGTCTGTTCCTTCAAGTTCATCATATCCTGTCAGATTAATACCGTTATAGTTAGTGAAATTGTGCTTAATGTCGTTTGAAACCAATGCATCCGGCACTTCCTTCGGCGCACCGCAGCCGGTCAGTGTAAGCATCAGTCCTGTTAATGCAAGTATCATAACCTTTTTCATAATTACCTCCGTCAAGGGTTTCCTTCCCTTTTCACCAGTAACACCCTTTATGAAGGCAAAAGGTTACACAAATCAAAAAACTGCAGAAATAATTCTTCCGGAACTGAGACTGTATTTACCGGCTGACCGCATTGAATCTGACTGAACCGGAAGACGCACGCCTTGTTTGTATGAGATAATAATTATTGGTTAATACAGTACTTAAGAAGGGGGGCAGTACCTGTGGACAGAATCATAGTATGCAGTAACTGCGGTCAGAAGCTGAGAATTCCATCCGATAAAGAAGGGCGGGCAACGTGTCCGAAGTGCAAATATACTTTTTTGATTGGTGCGGCTTCTTCCGGCAGCGGGATGTTCGCGGATTATATTAAAAAAGACCAGGAAGCAAAAGCGAATGCTGTTGATCCGGTAAAACTGGAACAGGAAAGGGAAGCAGCGAAAGAGCAGCTGAAACAGAATCTTATTCCATATATCAGGCAGGCTTTATCGGAACTTCCGGGAGTGCTGACTCAATTGGACTATAAGGGATTTACGTTTGAGGAAGAATATACTACCGGCACGCTTTTCAAACAGAAGCACTGGAATCATCAAAAAGCATGGAGGCTGTGCTGTATCAGAAATCACTATGATTACTATCAGTACTATGCCTCTGAAATATGCATTACTGAAACCGGAAAATTCGTTACATCACTGAGCCGGGTCAGTTCGCTGGACTGGGCTCCCTATAAAGGCACATGTGTATCAGCCGATACTGCAGCAAACATCATTGCGGATGAGATGATTGGTTCAATTGAAGCTTTAAGAATCTATAAAAGAGTGTTGGAAGGAAAAATCAAGGACGGACCAATTCAAAGCAGAGACGATTACCGGAAAAGTCTGCAGAATATAACTGTGATCGGTAAAATTGACATGCAGAATTATAATGGTGCTGTCAAAGATTATTTTGTACATATTCTGGATACGCTTTCCGGGAAGCATTCAGTTCATTATCCGGGTGAACTGGAAGATTAGAGTATAAACGGGATTGCGGGAAGAAATTATTCCGCAGAATCATAAACAAGCACTTTTTTGAAGTACTCCCCAAAAGTTGAATAAAACTTTTGGAGAGTATTTTTATGAAACTGAGTTATGCAGAAAAAGTAGAAATCTATAACGAAAAGAAATTACAGCACAAAAGTCCAGGGCAAATAGCCGAAGAGCGGAATCTTGGTTACAGAAGCGTAGTTTATTGGCAGATCTTCATGGTCCGGAGCACTGGAGCACAAATGGCATTATTATTCACTGGAGTATAAAGAAACAGAGAGTTGTGAGTGGGTAGGACCATGGGAGGAATATTGATATAATTCATCTGTAACCAATTTGTTTACTGAGATTAAAAGAAATAGAAGTGTGCAGATCGGGATTTGTGGAGGTAATGTGTGCTGAAATATATAACGCTTCGGGAAATGCCGGATCTGAAAGAATATGCAGCGGATTGGTTTCACACCAAGTGGGGCGTCCCGAAAGAAGCATATTTGGACTGTATGGATGCTTATCTGCGCGGAAAAACAGAATTTGGCTGGTATCTCTGTTTGGATGAAGACAGGATCGTCGGCGGCATGGGCGTTATTGAAAACGACTTTCATAACCGGAAGGATCTATCCCCGAATATCTGTGCAGTGTACACCGAAGAAGAGTACCGGAATCAGGGAATCGCAGGAAATCTCCTGAACATGACAGTGAACGATCTTAGTCAAAAAGGAATCAACCCGGTATATCTTGTTACCAATCATGTCGGTTTCTATGAGCGGTATGGATGGAAGTTTCTCTGTATGGTTCAGGGGGACGGTGAGCCGGAAATGTCACGTATGTACATTCACAGATAAATTCCGGCAGATCGAATTCCCGTGATGATCACAGGTTCTGCTGAACTCTCCTCAGCTCCGCCAATACCAACATACAGGACTGCAGTGATATGATCCCGCCAAAGTAGACAGTGCAAATATAAGAAGCACTGCCCACGGAGGTTGGATTTATCATGACGGTCCTGTTTTTGTGAAAAATCAACTTAAGGATAACGAAGGCGTTGAGTATAAGAAGGCTATTTTTGCTGAGAGTTAGTAGAACCTAACTAAATATGCTATAATTCTCCGCGAACACAGGAGATCCGGCAATGAGTCTTATATACAGTGCGTTAAAGCCAATTCTTAGAAAATTGACTGCTAAAAAGGCTTCCATGACAAGGGAAGACTTTATCAGACAGGCCGAAAAAGTCCAGAAACGTGCTTATAGATTTCCGGACATAACCGGATACGATAAGCAAGAGCGGAACATAAGTGGATGCCAATGTATCATTTATTCCAAGCTTGATAGTGATCACAGCAAGGCAATTGTTTATTATGCCGGTGGCGGATATATCAGATATCAGATGCCAGACAGGAAGAGCATCAAGAATTATATCGATAAGACAGGATGTGACCTTTGGATCCCGTTATACCCGTTATACCCCAAGAATGATATGTACGACGGAGTTAAATTCGGATATGAACTTCACCGGATCATGTTAGATACATATTCCCACGAGAAGATAGCGTGGCTGGGGTACTCGGCAGGTGCTCTTCTTGTAATGGGATTAGGTAAACACATAATCCACAAGGATTATGAACTGCCAATGCCTGGTGTTATCGTAGCTTTCTCGGTTTTTAATCTGTATGCATCAGAGGAAAGCATTAAGCGAATGCACGCCCTAAACAGCAAGGACGTCGTTATGGGAGGAGATCTTCCAAAGCAGTTTAAGGAGTTCTATGATCCGGACGGAAAGATTCCTAAACATATTGCAGGTTGTGCTGCAGAAGATGATTATTCAGGATTTCCGGCTCTGCTGCTCGGATTTGGCGGTGATGAGATTATGTCCGGCGATGCTCCTGATTATGAAGCCGCATTTAAGCGCTGTGGTGTGAAAGATTACAAGATACACATAGAACCGGATACTTTTCATGCATATCCTGCATTCACTTTTACGCCTGAAGGTAAGAAAGGTGAACAGCAGGTTATCGGATTCATTCAGGAAAAACTGTGTGTAACTTAATGAAGCGTTGCCGAGTTTACTGCAATTCCGAAAACAGAAGTATGTATGAGTTTAACCGTAAGATCACAATGAGTGTTTTGGTTGCAGCCGGTCTTATCCATAACCCCCTGAAACCTGATTCCTGCGTATATGAATTTCGGAAGGTGTGCTGATATCCAGGCATCGGAATCCCATATAATCTGTTTCCTTTCACGGGTCTGTACCTATCGTACAGGTCTGTTTTTCTTTTTGCGTACTCTGTGGTATAATTTTGACCACATTGCCATATGAGGCAGAGTTAGGAGTGTGATGACCCGATATGGATGATGGTGGTAGTCGATTGTCTTGGCTGATAACGGTAGCAGTACTGATATTGTGCGCGATGTTCTTTGCAATGACAGAGACAGCGTTTGCGTCTGTTTCAAAGACACGTCTGAAGACACTGTCGGACCGCGGTGATACCCGTGCGAAGACAGCGCTGGAGATTACAGACAATATAGAGCGTGCAATTACAACAATTCTGATCGGTACGAACATAGTCCATATTGCGGCAGCTTCAGTCGTTACGGTGAATGTAACGAGAATCTGGGGTATTTCATATGTTACGCTTTCCACGCTTCTGACAACGCTGGCGGTGTTTTTCTTTGGCGAAATGCTGCCGAAGAGCATTGCCCGTAAATATAATGAAAGAATCAGTCTTTTCACAGCTTCATTGCTGCGGTTCATGATGAAGCTGTTTTATCCGCTGTCTTCGGTGCTGTCCTTTATTGGAAATGCAGTTGCTTCGCTTACCAAAGGGGATCCGGAAGTATCCGTTACGGAAGATGAGCTGTATGACATCATTGAGGACATGACGGAAGCCGGTACGCTGGATGAAGAGCAGGGCGAGCTGATTTCCTCGGCGCTGCAGTTCCAGGATGTGGAAGTGGGCGGTATTCTGACCAGCCGTGTGGATCTGACGGCACTGGATATCAACAGTCCGCAAGAGGAGATTCTGAAGACGGTGAAGGCAACCAACCACAGCAGACTGCCTGTGTATGAAGGAACAATCGATCATATCATCGGTATCCTGCAGATCAGAAAGTATATGCGTACTTACCTGCAGAAGGGTGATAAGACGGATGTGCGTTCACTGCTGGAGAAACCGTACTTCATTTACCAGACTGCCAAGATTGATGATCTGCTGAGGACAATGTCCAAGCAGAAGCAGAATATTGCGGTGGTGCTGGATGAGTTCGGCGGTACGCTCGGTATTGTATCCGTAGAGGATATTCTGGAAGAGCTCGTCGGTGAAATCTGGGATGAAGAAGACAATGCCGAAGAGAACTTCATGGAGATTGCTGAGAATACATACAGTGTCAGCGGGGATGAGCTGGTAACGGATGTACTGGACAGACTGGGTATTGATTATGACGAGGAAGAGGAAGACAGGATTGCAAACAAGCGTATGAGTGAGTTTGCCCTGGAAGCCTTCCCGGAGATCCCGCATCAGGGCGACAGCTTTGATTACGGCAATCTGCATATTACGATCCAGATCATGAAGAGATTCCGTGTTGTCCGTCTGAAGGTGGAAGTCAGAAAGGATGAAGAAACTGACGGAGGTGAGAAAGAATGAATGTAATGATGTATGTCATTCCGATCATCGGCTGTCTGATCGCGTCTGCGTTCTTCTCTGCTTCCGAGATGTCCTATTCTTCGTGCAACAGGATCCGTCTGGAGAATGCGGCGGAAGAGGGCGACAGTGCAGCCAAACGTGCTGTATATATCACGGATCACTATGATGATGCGCTTTCGGCAATTCTGGTCGGCAACAACCTTGTGAATATTGCGTCTTCTTCACTGGGCTCGCTGCTGGTGATTATGCTGCTGGGTGAGTCGTATACCTGGGTGTCCACGGTAGTGCTCACACTGATGGTCATTGTCTTCGGTGAAACGATTCCGAAGATCGTGGCGCAGAAGAATGCCAACCGTCTGGCGCTGTCCTTCTCTGGACTCAACAGGTTCCTGATGACACTGTTCCGTCCGGTAACCTGGGTGGTTGTGCATCTGGTGGATCTGCTGACAAAGAACCTGAAGGGTGACGGTGAGTATGACAAGGATGAAGCAACTGAAGAGCTTCATTCGATCATTGAGACGGCAGAAAATGAAGATGTCCTGGATGAGGATTCCTCGGAACTGATTTCGGCTGCCATTGACTTTGCGGATGTGTCTGTTTCTGAGGTTATGACGGCCAGAGTGGATATTGAAGCAATTGATGTGGAGTCTTCCTGGGAGGAAGTCATGGAAGCTGCGGAAACCGCGCAGTATTCCCGTATCCCTGTATATGAAGACAGCATTGACAATGTCATCGGTATTCTTTCGGTCAGCCGTTTCCTGAAGCAGTCACTGGATGGAAATGACTTTGATCTGCGTTCACTGCTGATGAAGCCGTGCTTTGTTTACAAGACCATGAAACTGCCGGCCGTACTGACGAAACTCCGTTCAACCCAGCAGCACCTTGCTGTGGTAACGGATGAATACGGCGGTACACTCGGTGTTGTTTCCATGGAGGATGTGCTTGAAGAACTGGTCGGTGACATCTGGGATGAAACCGATGAAGTGGAAAAGGATATTGTTGCCCGTTCGGAAAACCTGTATGAGATAGACGGTGATACGCCGGTATCCGATCTCAGGGAAATCATGGACTGGGATGATGATGAATTTGATTTTGAAAGTGAAACCGTAGGCGGCTGGTGCATCGAGATGCTGGATGAATTCCCGGCGCCAGGTATGACATTTACTTATAAGAATGCGGCTGTACGCATTCTTGAAACGGAAGAAAGACGCGTTGTAAAAGTACGCATCAGTATTATTGTTCCGGAGGACGGTGATCAGGAATGAGCAGAATCCTGTGTGTGGATGCGGGCGGCACATTTGTAAAATGGGCTGTCATGGATGCACATGATGAGATTGAAGACAAAGGCAGTGTGCCTACACCTGTCGATGACAGGGAGGCATTTCTTGCCCTGATTGAGAATCTGTACCGTACGCATGAAGACATACAGGGCATTGCTTTTTCCGTGCCGGGTATTGTGATTCCGGAGACGGGATATCTGCGCAGTGCCGGGGCTATTCCGTGTTTGTATGAATGTGAACTGGCGGAACTGGTTTCCGCACGGTGCGGGAATGTGCCGGTCAGTGTGGAGAACGACGGCAAGGCAGGGGCCAGGGCAGAGATGGTGTCCGGAGCGCTGCAGGACTGTCAGAACGGTGCTGTGATCATTCTCGGTACGGGTATTGCCGGGACAATCTTTATTGACAGAAAGATCATCAGAGGTCCGCATCTGTTTGCCGGAGAACTGTCTTACATGTACCGGGATAACAGCAATATCCGCGAAGACATACCTAATGAAGCGTATGGTCCGCTGACACTGCCGATGCGTTTTATGGGCAGGGTGACACCGGCTGCACTTGTGCGCAGGTACTGCGAAATGAGCGGTGAAGAGCTGCAGGCAACCGACTGTCCGCTGCTGTTTGAGCGCATGGAAGCAGGAGATCAGACGGCATATACCGTGATCAGGGAAGCTGCGCATGATCTGGCCATGATGATCATGAACATACAGGCTGTGATCGACCCCGATGCGTTTGCGCTGGGAGGCGGCATCAGTGCCCAGGACAGTTTTATCCGCATGGTGCAGGAGTCAGTGAAGATGTACAAGCCGGTGGACAAGCCGATCTGTGTGGTGCCGGATGTACGGGTTTGTAAATACAGAGGCAGTGCAAATCTCTACGGAGCGCTGTATGCGTTCCGGGAAAAATACGGAGAATAGTATGGAACTGACAGTCAGAAAAGCAGTGATGGATGACATCGATGATCTTGTTATGATTGAAGACAGTGCGATTCCGGGTTACAGCTATGTATACGATGACCGTTTCTTCTTCCTTGAACAGCAGGGAAACAAAGGTGAAATGGTGCTCGTGGAAGCAGACGGAAAGCCTGCCGGAATGGGACAGTATTCGGTAATGCCGGATGGTTCGGGTTGGCTGGAATGCCTGCGCGTGCACAAGGATTACCAGCATCACGGCGTCGGTAAGCTCATATACAGGCGTTATTTAGAGCTGGCGGAAGAATCCGGAGCGCCTTCCATTGCTATGTTTACAGGCTGGAAGAATGCGGCCAGCAGAGGTCTGGCGGAGCTGAACGGACTGTCACTGGCAGGTGCGTATACGGAGTATGTGCTTGATCTGAAAGATATAAAGAGAGATATGCCGGCAGGATTCCGGGCGGTTGAGAGTGTTGATGAAGCGGTGCGTCTGATTGATGAGAACAGGGCAGGCTGGGGTAACTTCATGGTGCTGAACAGAACGTTCATGCATTACGGAATAGACCTGTATGCCTGGCTGATCGATCATCATATGATTTACACAGACGGAGAGAATACGGTTGTGCTGGGATGCCGGATGCTTGAGGAAAGAGGATGGTATATCGGTTTCTTCAGCGGAAATGCGGACAGATGCTTTGCCTTTGCGGAAGCTATGACTGCGGAGAAGGGCTTACCTGAGCTGACCGTCAGTTTTCCGCCGGAACGGAATGATCTGGCACAGTTCTGTGTAAACCGGGGATACCGTGCCAACGGCGAACGGATTGTCATGGAAAGGATTCTGTAACGGAATCCTTTTTTGTTATAATTTAATAAAGAGGTGCAGAACAATGCAGAAAGAGATCATTGAACACGGCAGTCTGCTGGATGAAAACGGCAGACTCATTGAACGGGGCTGGGCAAGATCCCTGATCAGGGATTATCACCGCAGTGACATTAAGGCCAATCCGCTCCGTATCAAGGAATGGGATTATTATCTTATCAATGACGGACACCGGGCACTGGCACTGACCATCGCGGATAACGCATACATGGGCATGTACAGCGTATCCTGGATTGATCTGGACAGCGGCAGGGAAACAACCAACAGCGTCATGACCGTTCTGCCGATGGGAAAGACCGGTCTGCCGGAAACATCCGTGCAGGGAGACGTGGGGTTTGCGAACAAAGATATTTCGCTGCTCTTCCGCAATAACGGCAGGGAACGGAATCTGCGGGTCTGGATGCCTGCTTTCAGAGGCGAAGAATCCATTGCGGCGGATATAACGCTGCGGGATGCCCCGGCAGAATCCATGGTGATTGCGACACCGTACAGGGAAGATGACAAAGCATTTTACTACAACCAGAAAATCAACTGTATGAAGGCGGAGGGAAATGTAGTCTGCGGCAGTGAGGTGTATTCCTTTGCGTCGGACTCCGCATACGGCGTACTGGACTGGGGCAGAGGCGTATGGACTTACTCCAATACCTGGTATTGGGGCAGTGCTTCCGGCACCGTTGACGGACACAGCTTCGGCTTCAATATCGGCTACGGCTTCGGAGATACAACGGCAGCCAGTGAGAATGTGCTGGTGTATGACGGGCATGTGCATAAGCTTGATCAGGTTGTCTTCCATATTCCGGCAGGAACGGACGGGAAGGATGACTATCTTTCACCATGGCATTTCACTTCAAACGATAAAAGGTTTGAGATGGACTTTACACCGGTTCTGGACCGTGCTGCCGATACCAATGTGCTGATTATCCGCTCGGATCAGCATCAGGTCTTCGGACGCTTCAGCGGCAGGGCAGTGCTGGATGACGGCACCGTGCTGCAGATCAAGGATCTCGCCGGGTTTGCGGAAAAAGTCAGGAACAGATGGTAAAGCAAAGCGTTTTCGGATGGAATATCTGAAAACGCTTTTGTTTACCAGATTTGTCTCCGGGTATATTTCTGTGTTGAAAATATTTACATTATCTGATAATTCGTTTGGTATTATTTTCTCTTGCTTGTTACTGTTCAGACGGTATAAAGGCTTCTTGAGAACTATCGTGTTCTCGAGAAGCCTTCTTTCATCATCTGATATATATTAATGCCTTGTTGGTCAGCTGACTTTATCAGACTCAGCACATCACAGTATATTTCTGTGG
>JAFUCL010000124.1 GCA_017459725.1 Solobacterium sp.
AGGCTTCAAGGAAACAACCTTCAGCTTCACAATCGCAGCAGGCGAAGGCGCACCGGCACCTGCAGTTGAATCTGCAACACTGCCGATGAGCGCAGCCGGAAGTGCTCCGGTCAACTTCGGTGAGATCACATTCACAGAGGCAGGCACGTACACATACCTCATCGCTGAAACCAATACAGCAGCGGACGGCTGGACATTCGATACAGCAGCCAAGACCGTAACCGTAACTGTAGAAGATGATGGTGATGGACATCTGACAGCTACTGTTGAAGGTGTAACGATCGCCAACAGCTACAAAGCAGCACCTGTAGAAGTAGACACAGACGATGAAACAGCAGGCACTGTCTTCCTGAAAAAGACTGTTGAAGGCGAAGGCTTCAATGAAACAACCTTCGAGTTCTCAATCGAAGCAGCCGAAGGTTCACCGGCACCTGAAGTAACAAGCGGTACTGCGACATTAAGCGCAGCCGGAAGCAAGAACGTTGATCTCGGCTCGATCACATTCACTAAGGCAGGCACATACGAATACACAGTTGCCGAAACCAGTCAGGCAACAGACGGCTGGACATACGATAACAGTCCTAAGACAGTTACCGTAGACGTTACGGATGACGGTGAAGGCCATCTGGAAGCAGACGTAACAACTGTTGAAATTATCAATACGTACAAACCTGAACCTGTAATCGTTGATACAGACGATGAGGATGCAGGAACAGTATTCGCAACCAAGACCGTTGAAGGTGAAGATTTCGAAGTAACAACATTCAGCTTCAAAATTGCGGCAGTCGGCAAAGCACCGGCACCTGAAGTAACAAGCGGAACAGCAACATTCAGCGAAGCAGGCAGCGATACTGTCAACTTCGGTGAAATCGAATTCACGGAAGCAGGCACATTCGAGTACACCGTAACCGAAACCAATAAGGCGGCGGACGGCTGGACATTCGATACAGAAGCCAAGACTGTAACCGTTACTGTAACGGACAATGGACTGGGTCATCTGAGTGCAACCGTAACTGGTGTTGAAATCACCAACAGGTACAAGATTGTACCGATCGATGTTGATACAGACGACGAAACAGCCGGAACTGTATTCGCAACCAAGACCGTTGAAGGCGAAGGCTTCGCAGCAACAACATTCAGCTTCACAATTGCAGCAGTCGGCGATGCACCGGCACCTGCAGTAACAAGCGGTACTGCGACATTAAGCGCAGCCGGAAGCAAGAATGTTGATTTCGGTACAATCACATTCACTGAGGCCGGCACATACGAATACACAGTTGCCGAAACCAATACGGCGGCAGACGGCTGGACATTCGATACAGCAGCCAAGACGGTTACCGTAACAGTTACCAACAACAACGGCAAACTGGAAGCTACCGTCGAGGGTGTTGAAATCACCAACAGCTACAAAGCTAAGCCGGTTGATGTCGATACGAAGGATGATGCTGCAGGAACAGCATTTGCGAAGAAGACCGTAACAGGATCCGGCTTCGCAGCTACAACCTTCAACTTCTCAATTACCGCCAACGGCAAGGCACCGAAACCTGCAAAGGCAACAGGCAGCCTCAATGTAACCGCCGCCGGTACACAGACAATCGACTTCGGTAAGATCACATTCACAGAACCTGGTACATACACATACACGGTTAAGGAAACCAACACAGCAGCCGATAACTGGACACTGGATACAGCGAACAAGACGGTTACTGTCAAGGTAACGGACAACGGCAAGGGCCAGCTCGAGGCTAAGGTAACATCAGCAACCATTACCAATACCTACGCAGCACCGGCACCTGTACCGCCGACACCGGTTCCTCCGGGACCCGGACCTGATCCGATTCCTGATCCCGAACCCGAACCTGTACCTGTACCGCCGGTACCTCCGGTTGTACCTGTACCTGTAGGACCTGTACCGGTAGTACCTGCACCGGAACCTGAACCGGAACCGGAGCCTGTCGTTGAACCTACACCGACACCGGCACCGACACCTTCAGCTGCACCGGCAGCGACAGCTACACCGGAAATCATCGATAATCCGGAACCGCCGCTGGCTGCACCCGACAGAGCATGGGCACTCATCAACCTGCTCAGCAGCATCGGCACTGTCCTGGTAGGCGCAGGCATGCTCGTTACCTTCCTGAGAAAGAAGAAGGAAGACGAGGAAGAAGAGGAAGAGGGCACCACAAGAACAAAGACTCCTGAAGAGGAGGAGGAAGAGGAAGACGAGAACAAGAGACGCAAGTCCAAGCTCCTCGGTCTGATTCCTGCCGTCGCATCAGTGATCACATTCATCCTCACGGAAGATATGCGCACACCGATGAGACTGGTCGATAAGTGGACAGTCCTGATGCTCGTCATGCTGCTGATCAACGTCATCGCCGCATTCCTGACAAGAAACAAAAAGAAGGATGACGACGAAGAAGACGAAAACGCAAACGCACAGGCAGCGTAACCAGTAAAACTGAATGAGAGACTCCTTCGGGAGTCTCTTTTCAGTTGGACAGAACGAAAAAGAGACAGACCGAAGTCTGTCTCTTTGGATATATATGACTTGTACTGCCTTTACAGCATCATGCGGTAAATTCTGGCGCAGTCTTCCTCATTGAGGGTGACAAAGCCGCTGATGGAACCGGGACGTCCGTTGCCGTTGCAGAGTGTATCTACAAGCACCGGGATATCCTCTTCCTTGCCGCCGAGTTCTTCATAGGGAATACCTGCTTTGTTCAGGGATTCCTTTACTCTGTCGAGAAGACCGGAACGGACAACACTGCCGCCGCCGTAATGGATCAGTACTTTGGTGCCGCCGAAACGCTTTACATAGCCTGCGGTGTCATATTCCGTATCCTTGCCGAAGGCGAAGAATGCAGGTGAGTAAAAGGTAAAGTTATTCATTATTTGTCCTGCTTGTATGCAATTCTGCGGTTACCATCATTGTATGCATGAATACGCAGGTGCCGCCAGTAAACATACCGCACACACGATTGTGCATACGGGTGATTCACGGTAAACTGAAAGCAGAAACACTGTTGTGGAGGAATAATACTATGAACGGTCTGTATTACCAGGTGATCGATGTCACTGACAACGGTCCCTATGTTACTAAGCTTATTCTCAGCATGCCCCGGGAAGTGTCTGCAGAGGAAGTCAACGCGGATACATTCTCCGTGTATGCCGTGATCCGGGAACCCAGCGGTGATATCGTCAAACTGCCGAAATCCTTCCTGGAACGGGATAAACTGGTGCCGAGCCAGGGCTACCGTACGGTTGAGTGCGTATATCCGTGTGATGAGAAGGGCTGTGCAGTGAAGGAGCCTTCACGGTTTGTGGCTGTGGATATGAAGTACGGTCCCATCTGGAAGTGCTCTTCGGCAATTGCTTCAAGCCACAAGAACATGAACGGACACGGCTACTACATGATCTGCGACTACACCGTAACCCAGACAAAGACGATCGGTGAAGGGGATGCTTCCCTGAACGGACTGGTCTTTGACCACTGTGCCGGTGTATCCAATCCCAAGCGTGATCTCTTCACGGATACCGTATCTGACTATGCACCGCTGCCGCTGAAGTACGGTTACTATGTGCCGGATCTCAACGGCGGTAAGAAAGCTCTTATTGTCTGGCTGCACGGTGCCGGTGAAGGCGGACAGGATACGGCGATTACATATACAGGCAATGCGGTTCCCAATCTTGCTTCGGCAGAAGTGCAGAAGAAGTTCGGCGGTGCCTTTATCTTCTCACCGCAGTGTCCGACCATGTGGCTGGACAACGGTACGGGCCAGTACAATGATTCCGGCGAGTCCATGTATACGGAAGCGCTGAAGGCTGCCATTGACGGCTTCATTGCAAGATTTGCGGATGTCATTGACATGAACAGGATCTATGTTGGCGGAGACTCCAACGGCGGCTTCATGACCATGCGCATGATCATGTCCTATCCGGATTTCTTTGCGGCTGCCTTCCCGATCTGCGAGGCCATGCTCGATGCCCGTATCACGGAGGATCATATCGCAAAGATGAAGGATCTGCCGGTCTGGTTCACGCATGCAAAGAAGGATCCGGTGGTGCCGCCCGCAAAGTATGTAGTGCCGACCTATGAAAGACTGATCAAGGCAGGCGCAAAGAATGTGCACTTTACATTCTGGGATGAGATCATTGATACGCATTACGGCTTTACACAGCCGGACGGTTCCCCATGGAAGTACTTTGATCATTTTGCCTGGGTGCCGATGCTCAATGATGACTGCAGAGTTGACTATGACGGCAAACCTGTTGTGGTCAGCGGTAAGGAAGTCAGTCTGCTTGACTGGCTGGCATTGCAGAAGAAGTAAGAATTAATGCTATAATGATTACGGGGCAGCTGGCCGGGTTTACTTCTAAATCTAGGGAATAATCCGGCAATATCGCCCCGTTTTCTTTCTCCGGAGGTGTGATATGAACGAAGTATTCAGCAGATATTTATTCACACAGCATATTCTGACCGGCAGACCGTGTGCGCCTGAAGAGGCATTTCAGACGTGTATATCGCTGGCACAGCTTTTTGCCGTGCAGATTACCGAGGGACAGGCATATGCCTGTGCCGATGTTCTGAAACAGGTGTCTGAGGAGTTTAACGAAGAGGTGCCCGAACCGTTCTACAGGGGATTCCCGCAGTCGGTCAGGGAACTCTCACCCGATCAGCTTCTGTTTGATCAGGTGCTCAGTTATCTGCGTACATACGGGTTCAATGAATTCTCACAGCCGGTGCATTCACTCCTTGAGAAAACAGCCGAAAGAAGCCCGTACAGCGAGAAACATGGTGTGCATGCATTCGTTATCATGACAGAGGAGAAAGCGCGTGAAAAGGTGCTGGAAACCGCCGATAACCTGCTTTCCTCCACCAGACCCCTGAATGCACAGCAGTATGAAGTGCTTTTAACCTGTGTGCGGGAATACGGCATGGCGGTTACCCATTGTGCTGCCAAGCATACAGCCGTGAAGCTGCTTCTGGATACGGGTGATCTTTCATTGTCGCGTTTCCTTAAGCTTCCGGATGTGATGAAGGTGATGGAACAGATCGGAGCGGACAGATACGGTACCGATGAAATAAAGAAAGTCAAATTACGCAATAAAGACAGGAAACTGATCACCGGTCTGATCAATGAACTGATTCTGGCCGGAAAGACTGATATCAAAGCCTGCTGTGAGAAACAGGCACTGTGGGCAGGTCTTCTGCACCAGATCCACTATAAACCGGTAAATGATGACGCAAAGGATTTCGCGGATGCCATGCGTTCGGGAATCAATCATTCCGTATATTCCGATTTTGAAAAGGAAATGAGTGCCGGCAATGTACTGCAGGCACAGCAGATCCTGCAGGAAGGCAAGGGCAGCGGTGAAGTGCTGCGCAAACTCAACTACCTGCTCAGCAGGTGCAGAAATGCCGGGGAAGTGCAGGAGGTGCTGAACCGCACGGAAACAGACAATACGATCATATTGCTGCAGATGCAGAGAATGTATGCCCTGTACAGAACAGAACGTATACCGCGCACGTTTGTATTCACCAAAAACGGTATGATCAAGACCCATACGGAAGCAGATACGGAAACGGCAGGGCGCCGTTCACTGCTGTCTGCGGATGTCCGTGATGCGGCATACACATGCATAGAAAACAGACTGCAGGCAAAGCTGAAGGGAAAAGCAGGCCGGGTATATATCAATCCGGCAATGAAGAGCTGTGCACTGCCGCTCGCGGAAAGTGCTTCCCAGGGCGGCTTCGGTGTGCTGGCATGCGGTTCCCGCAAAGCACTGCCGGAAGGCAATTTCCTGCGTGTATTTACATATTGGGAAAAAGTGAATGATATCGATCTGGCAGCGTTTGGTCTTGATGAACAGGGAAACCAGCTGGAATTCTCCTGGCGCACCATGGCCTCAAACCAGAGCATGGCAGTCACCTATTCCGGTGATGAGACCAGCGGCTATAAGGGAGGATCGGAATACTTTGACATCGATACCGAAGAATTCAGACGGAAGTATCCCGGTATCCGCTACGTAGTATTCACGGATAATGTCTACAGCATGATTCCGTTCAGTGACGTAACCTGCACCGCCGGATATATGGTGCGCAATGAGGAGGAGAGCGGCAGGATCTTTGAAGCGCGCTCCGTACAGACTCAGTTTAAGATCACCTGCGCAAGCACGTTTGCCTATCTCTTCGGCATTGATCTCAGCACACGGGAAATGGTCTGGATGAACATGGCCGTAAACGGCTCACAGAATGTTGCCGGTGAAAGCAGCCATGCCTTCCTGCTGGATGTCTTCCGGTATACGGAAGTCATGAGCATGCACAGATTCTTCTCACTGTGTGCGGATACACTGTGCAGCGATCCTGCAGAAGCAGATGTGATCGTTTCCGATACGGAATCAGAGCGTGAGGGTGCGGAAGTGATCCGTTCCTGGGACTTTGCGAAGATCATGAAATATATGAACAATTGAAAGAAGATCAGTGGATAAAGTCAACTTTCAGATGGTACATTGAAGTCAGGAAAGAATATCCCGACGGGATATCGGAGAGGAAGGTAATTATGATCAGAACGAACACAGTACAGCTGACCGTTATTCCTGCAATTGCCTACCGGCATAAACTGACATCAGGAGGTTCCGGTATCACGATCCTGCGCTATGGAATCCAGCAGCCTGGGATTGCCTCCATCAGTAAAACTTCCGGTGAACCGATGCCGGCAGTGAACACACGACTGGATCAGTATCCTCTTGAAGCCTTCAAGGAAGCAATCGAACTCACCGCAGGCATGCCGTACGGCAAGAGAAAGCCTGTCAAAGTAACCGCGGAAATCAAACCGGCAGAACTCGACGAAACCGAACCCGAAGCAGAAGTGACACCGGTTGATACAGCTGAGTATCAGAAGGTCGTGGAGAAGTACACCGACAAGAACGGCAAGCTCTCCTATGATCTGCTCAACAAGGATCTTATCAAAGCCGGCAGCAACAGCAGAATGGTTGCGGATATGCTGGCAGCGGATGCCTCCGTGGATGATATCCGCCTGACCATTGTGCGCAACCAGTTCGCAGCCGTTACCGGCAATCCCGACATCAAGGATGAACAGGTGCTCGGCATGCTGGAGATGCTGGATGAGGTCAGTCCCAAAGGTGTCTGCAGAGAACTCAACGAAGAGATCCGCAGGTGGAAGCGGAACGCAAAGAAGTAAGTGTATGAGAGCGGCGCAAGCCGCTTTCATTGTTTACGGGGAAAGTGCCTGTTGACAGAGACAGCAGTTCACGGTAATGTAATTACGGAGATGTAATAACAATAGTTACATCTATAAAAGAGGTGACTGCCATGGATACAGAGAAACTCAGAAAACTGAAAGAGATGATTGAACAGGCGGATGCCGTAGTCATCGGGGCAGGGGCAGGTCTTTCCGCTTCGGCAGGATATACCTATGCCGGCAAGCGCTTTGAAACGTACTTCAGCGGCTTCCGTAACCGGTACGGCATCGGTGATATGTATTCCAGCGGTTTTTACAATTTCCTGGAAGCAGGAGTCGCCATGAATATGCCGGTGTTTTATGTATTGAATCCCATTCGGCCGAAAGTGGCCAAAAACAGCAGATTTTACCCTGGGAATGGATATTTTATGAAGGAGCTGTCAAGGATCACGGATTCTGAGAGGCTCCGGAGGTGTGCATGATGTTTGGAAGAAGATTACCAAAGACAGAGACCCCGGATGGGATCAAAAAGCTCCGCAAGGCGATTGATGAGGCAGATGCTGTCGTCATCGGAGCAGGCGCAGGGCTTTCGACCTCTGCCGGATTCATTTATGCCGGAGAGAGGTTCGATAAGTATTTCTCCGACTTTGCGGCAAAGTATCATTTCAGCGATATGTATTCCGGCGGCTTTTATGCAATGCAGTGGCCTGCGGAGGAGATGTGGGCCTACTGGAGCAGATTTATCTGGATCAACCGATATGCACCGATCCCGAATGACACCTATGACCGGCTGTATGACCTGGTGAAGGACAAGGACTACTTTGTGATCACGACCAACGTGGATCACTGCTTCCAGCGGTCCGGTTTTGACAAGAAGCGGCTCTTCTATACGCAGGGCGACTACGGACTGCTGCAGAGCTCCAATCCGCATGGTGCATCCGCACATAAGACCTATGAGAACGAAGAAATCATGCGGAAGATGCTCCTGGCCCAGGGATTTGAAATCGGTGAGAACAATGAGCTGATCATCCCGGAAGGCAGAGAAATCTCCATGCGGATCCCCACAGAGCTGATCCCGTACTGTCCGGATGACGGGGAGCCGATGACCATGAATCTGAGATCCGATGACAAGTTCGTGGAGGATGAAGGCTGGCATCAGGCTGCAGAAAGGTATTCGGAATTCCTGCGCAGACATGATAATCTGAAGGTCCTGTTCCTGGAAGCAGCAGTCGGCATGAACACGCCGGTGTTTTATGTATTGAATCCCATTCGGCCGAAAATGGCCAAAAACAGCAGATTTTACCCTGAGAATGGATATTTTATGAAGGAGCTGTCAAGGATCACGGATTCTGAGAGACTCCGGAGGTGCGCATGATGTTTGGAAGAAGATTACCAAAGATAGAGACCCCGGACGGGATCGCAAAGCTGCGCAAGGCACTTGATGAGGCAGATGCAGTCGTCATCGGAGCCGGTGCCGGACTTTCAACCTCCGCCGGATTTATCTACACCGGAGAGAGGTTCGATAAGTATTTCTTCGACTTCGCGTCGAGGTATCATTTCAGCGATATGTACTCTGGCGGCTTCTATGTGATGGAGCGTTCTCCGGAAGAGATGTGGGCATACTGGAGCAGATACATCTGGGTCAACCGTTATATGCCGATCCCGAATGACACCTACGACCGGCTCTATGACCTGGTAAAGGACAAGGACTACTTCGTGATCACCACCAACGTGGATCACTGCTTCCAGCGGTCGGGCTTTGACAAGAAGCGTCTTTTCTATACACAGGGTGACTACGGACTGCTGCAAAGCTCCAATCCGCATGGCGTATCCGCTCATAAGACTTATGAGAACGAAGAGATCATGCGAAAGATGATCCTGGCCCAGGGATTTGAGATCGGTGAGAACAATGAGCTGATCATTCCGGAAGGCAGAGAGATATCCATGACGATCCCGACGGAGCTGATTCCATACTGCCCGGATGACGGGGAGCCGATGATAATGAATCTCAGATCGGACGACAAGTTCGTGGAGGATGAAGGCTGGCACCAGGCGGCAGAGAGGTATTCGGAATTCCTTCGCAGACATGAGAATGTGAAGATCCTGTTCCTGGAAGCAGCAGTCGGCATGAACACGCCAAGTATTATTAAGTTCCAGTTTTGGAAGATCGTAAACCAGTGGCCGGATGCGACATATGCCTGCCTGAATTACGGCGAAGCATACGCACCGGATGAAATCATAGACAGATCCATCTGCATCAACGGAGACATCCGGGAGATCCTGATGAAGCTGTAAGCACTGAAAACAACTGAATAACAAGTACAGGCAGTAAGACGTTTATTTGTTTTCCCTTTCGGGGATACAGGTAAGCGTCTTTTTTATTGCCGATACATACGGAGGAGCGATATGAGTTTTGATTATTTTTACGGTCCGGATGACGCAGAGCAGTATTCGTTCTACCGTATCCCGAAAAGACTGATCACCGGAGATGAATTCCAGGACACCAGCACAGAAGCAAAGCTGCTGTATGGTCTGATGCTTGACCGGCTGCAGCTGTCGATCCGCAATCAATGGCTCGACTCTCTGAACCGTGTCTACATCATCTACACGGTGGAGGACATTATGGCCGATCTGCACTGCGGCAATCAGAAAGCGTGCAAGCTGCTTTCGGAGCTGGAAAATAAAACCGGACTGATCAAGCGGAAGCGTCAGGGACTTGGAAAGCCGTCTCTGATCTACGTTTTGAAGTTTTCCACAGCCTGTCCACAGAATGATCAGGAATCACATTTCAAGACATGTGAAAATCACACTTCTGGGAATGTGAAAACCACATCTTTGGAGGTGTGGAAATCACACGGAAATAATACTGATCTTAATAAAACTGAAGATAACAAGACCAATCCTATCTATCCGGGTCAGGCTTCCGCAAAGATCACCGTATCCATTGATGGGATGGGAAGGGATGAGATGGATGAGCGCCGGTCGTATGAGAGATATTTCAGAGAACATCTGTATATCGATGACCTGAAGCAGAGCTATCCATATGACCATGGTCGCATTGATGAAATCTTTGAACTGCTCGTCGATACCGTATGCAGCACAGCAAAGACCATTCGCTGCGCCGGTGAGGACAGGCCGGCAGAAGTCGTGAAAAGCAGGTTCATGAAACTGGAACATTCGCATATCCAGTATGTTCTGGACTGTATTCATGACAATACGACGGACATCCGGAATATCAAGGCATATATGCTTACAACGCTGTACAATGCGCCGATTACCATCGATCACTACTATCAGGCAAAGGTAAATCATGATTTGTACGGCTACAGAGAGGAGGACGCATGAAAGATAAGCCAACAGTGATCTGTGTCGTCAATCAAAAGGGCGGCACGGCAAAAACAACAACGGCGGAGAACCTGGGTATCGGTCTGGCCCGCGAAGGAAAAAAGGTATTGCTGGTTGATACAGATCCGCAGGGATCTCTCAGCATCAGCCTGGGATATCCAAGGCCGGATGATCTGGAGACTACGCTGTTTGACCTTCTGAGCAAGACGATCAACGAAGATCCGATCCTGCCCGGGGAAGGCATTCTTCATCAGCGGGAAGGCGTTGATCTGATACCGGCAAACATTTCGCTGGCAGGCCTGGAGGTTGCGCTGGTTAACACAATGAACCGGGAACGGATCCTGAAGCAGTTTCTGGAGCCGGTCAAGAAGGATTATGACTATGTGCTTCTGGACTGTATGCCGAGCCTGGGAATGCTGACAGTCAATGCATTGGCAGCGGCAGATACCACACTGATTCCGGTGCAGGCCAATTACTTGTCTGCCAAAGGCCTGGAACAGCTGCTGCAGACCATCAATAAGGTCAAACGGCAGATCAATCCGAAGCTCAGGATTGAAGGAATCCTGCTGACGATGGTAGACAGCCGGACAAATTACGCCAAATAGATTGCTGCTCTGATCCGTGATACCTACGGCGGACATATCAAAGTCTTCGAGACCGAGATTCCCCGTTCAGTGCGGGCGGCAGAGATCAGTTCCGAAGGGAAAAGCATCTTCCTGCATGATCCCAGGGGCAAGGTCGCAGAGGCATATCAGAAACTGACAAAGGAGGTGCAGGCCAATGCCGAAAAAAGGCGCAAACATCAGCTTGAGCAGCTACGATGAGATCTTCTCGACAGAAGAAAGCAGAGCTGATCAGACAGCTGAGAAAGTAAAGGAAATTCCGCTGTCAGAGCTGCATCCGTTCAAGGATCATCCCTTCAAGGTACTGGATGATGAGGCAATGCAGAAGACGGTGGAAAGCATCCGGCAATATGGCGTGATGGTTCCTGCGATCGCACGACCTTCTCCGGAAGGAGGCTATGAGCTGATCGCAGGACACAGAAGACACCATGCATCCGAGCTTGCCGGAAAAGAGACTATGCCGGTAATCGTCCGGGAGATGGATGACGACGCTGCCACGATCCTGATGGTAGACAGCAACCTGCAGCGTGAGGAGCTGCTTCCCAGTGAAAGGGCGTTTGCCTACAGGATGAAGCTGGAGGCAATGAAGCATCAGGCAGGGCGGCCATCAAAAGATAATTATTCCCAAGTTGGGAATAATTTCGGCAAGACCTCCAGTGAAGAGATGGCAGGAGAACTTGGTATAAGCAAAAACCAAGTTTTCCGTTTCATCCGCCTGACCTACCTGATCCCGGAGCTTCTGGATATGGTCGATCAGAAGAAGCTGGCTTTCAATCCGGCGGTAGAGCTCTCCTATCTGAGACCTGAAGAACAAAAGCTTTTCCTGGAGGCGATGGACTACGCACAGACAACGCCGTCACTCTCCCAGGCACAGCGGATTAAGAAGTACAGCCAGGAAAACAAATGCACGCTGGATGTGATGTGTGCGGTCATGGATGAAATCAAGAAAGACGATATGAGCAAGATCACGATATCCCATGATGTGATCCGGAAGTATTTCCCCAAGTCCTACACACCGAAGCAGATGGAGGATACGATTATCCGGTTGTTGGAACAATGGCAGAAAAAAAGACAAAGAGAACAAGAACGATAACGAAATAGGCCTGCAAGCATGTACCCCTATGGTTTTATAGTAAATTTGGCATTCACAAGGTATTTGTAAGTTGTATAATTTTCCTTGTTAAATAGGGGGTATAGCATGGCAAAGGTCCTGCAAATCGAAGAAGATCGTGTTCAGTGCGAACTGAATAGCGGAAAAGTTGTTGAGTATCAAAAGAACTTATTTGGATGGGATGTACATCAAGGTGATGAATTCAGCTTAAAGAAAAGTGAAGATGGTGAAGTATATATTGAGCCGTCTCGTATGGCAATTCAGAATTCTATTTCTCTTGCTGATTTGGATGAAGACGGAGATGGAGCTGTATCTGAAGTAGAACTTTCAAATGCAGTCGCGTCAGCTGCTCGCAGTATGAACAGAATAACATGTCCTAACTGTGGTAGTGACAATATCACCATGGAAACGATGCAGGAGACTTTGGGCTCAACTACAATTAGCAAAACAAAAACAAAGAGTAGAAGACAAGGAAAAGGTATTATCTGGTGGATCTTCATCGGATGGTGGTGGTGGGTCGTAGACCTCTGTCTGTGGTTCTTCGCATTCCTTCCACGTCTCATTCTTCATCTGTTTGCCAAGGCATTTAAAAAAGATAAGAGGGTTGCGGATTCGACAACTGTTGAAACAACCAAAAATCAAATTCGTTATATTAGGCTTTATACTTGTCAAAATTGCGGGAACTCATGGAAGAGGGATATGGGTTCTCTGTAAATAGGCTAATCTACAAGTAAATACAGATCAGAGAAACGGTCATTTCAATGCAGCAACGCAAAGAGATGGCCGTTTTTTTATTTCAGCGCATGGAGGGCGCAGCGATGAACAGAAAATACAGAAACAGCTTTAATAAGGACAACATCGACCGGATGTTTTCAGAACCGAATGACAGTGGCTCAGTCCGGATGTTATCGTTCCATCCTCAGATGGGAATCAAGATGATCCGGGAATGTGATCCAGAACTGGAAGAGATCTTTTGTGATGATTCCGAGTACATCTTTTCCCTTGATACGAAAGACATTTATCTCAGCTGTCCGGGCTCAGAACTGCTTCATATCGGCAAGAGGGTGTATCTGACAGGAACTGGGATTGCTTACCGGCTGAACCGGGATGATGAGTATGTGGACATGAGTTCCGAGGACATGGCAGAGACCTGCTTGGAACTTTTCGGCAGGTTACAGCGGGTATGGATGTCCGGGTTCGGATTTCCGGTTCTGGATCTGAATGATATGGAGGATGGCGATGAAGAAGAAAAATAGGAATACTCTGGCCAAGTACTCTTTTATCAGGCAGGAAATGAACCGCCAGAACAATATGGTCAGACGCATGCAGAAATATCAGGAAAGGGTGGTGACTAAGCCGTGCAGGAAGAAGTTGAAAACAGGACAGTAAACCTGGCCATTACAACAACGCGGCTGACAGCTCATACGATTGCGACCGGGATCCGGATGTATCTGAATCACAGAAACAACGCTGCCAGAAAGAAGGCAGTGAAAGGAGTTCATGGAAAGCAGTCAGTGAAGGAGCTGATCGGCCAGAATCAGGGCGTATCGCGCATGCCCGTCGGAGATGCCAGCATCCGGGAGTTTGAGCGGGAAGCCAGAAAGTACGGCGTGGATTTCGCTGTTACAAGAGATAAAACAGTGATTCCGCCGCAGTATACCGTGTTCTTTAAGGCAAGAGACCAGGACGCATTGCAGCAGATTGCAGAAGCCCTTACGGCAAAGCAGCTGAATGCACAAAAGAAGCCGAGCATCCTGAAACAGCTGACCAAGCTGAAGGATCTGGTTGCTTCACTGCCGTCCAAGGTCAGAAATAAAGAACACGACGATATCAGCCTGTAATGAACAGCGCGATAAAGAAGAAACTCATCCTGCATATTCCATATGCGGTGGCAGGATTGCTGGCAACAAATTTCGGAGAGGCATGGCGGCTGACAGAAGGCGTGGATCCTTCCAAGAAGGTTCTTACGCTGATGACAACGCTGCAGACCGCCTTTGCCAATCCGCTTCCCAGCTTTCATCCGTTTGATCTGATGGTTGGAGTGATCTGTGCTCTTGTCTTCTATCTGGCGGTGTATATGCGCGGGAAGAACGCAAAAAAGTACCGTCACAATACGGAATACGGTTCCGCCCGCTGGGGAACACATAAAGACATTGAGCCGTATGAGGATCCTGTCTTCCAGAGGAACCTGATTCTGACAAGATCGGAATGGCTGATGATGAGCAACCGGCCGAAGAATCCGGCGTATGCCAGGAACAAGAACGTCCTGATCGTAGGCGGTTCCGGTTCCGGTAAAACGAGATTCTGGCTGAAACCGAATCTGCTTCAGATGCACAGTTCCTACGTCATAACGGATCCCAAAGCCAGTGTCCTTATAGAGTGCGGAAAAGCCCTGGAACGCGGTGCTCCGGTACTGGATGCGAAGGGCAACGCCGTTAAGGATAAACACGGGAAACTGCTCTACGAGCCGTATGTGATCAAGGTCTTTAATACGATCAATTTCAAGAAGTCGCAGCATTACAACCCGTTCTCCTACATCCATTGGAAGCAAAGAACAACTAACGCACGATGGAAATGAATCGATCGAGCACGGTTTCTATAGATCTGAGCAGATAAATCTGTGGCAGGCACAGTGAGGTGAGTTATAGATTCAGAGGCAAAATTGAGACCAAGCAGTGCTGAACGGAACGCTGAATTACTTCTCTGCCAAGCACGAAAACATGCCGGCAGAGATCAGCGGGGATACGGCCGTTCTTACCGGGCAGTCGTATGTGGCCGCAGCCGTATTCGGAGGCGGAAGGCATAACTGGCATCTGCAGCAGACATGCAGTCTGAAGAAAAAAGACGGCGTCTGGAAGATCACCCGGAGCACCGCAGATACTTACTGAGTTGGAGACAGGAATATCGGCCGGCTTGATCAGATAACGAATATTTGGGAAATTCCCGGGAGTGTGTATTCACCCCCGGGACCTTTTATATCCGGAACGAAGATTAATCCAGTATCTGCCCGGCATTGAGAAAATGTTCTGCCGGTGATAGTATGTCCTTGGGTTAGATTAATCTAACTTGATATCCGGGAAAGCAGGACAAAGCTATGAAAATATTGGTTTACGGTGCCGGGGTGATCGGCGGACAGCTGGCGCATGCTCTGCACAAATGCGGCAATGATGTAACACTGCGGGCAAGAGGTGCGTGGGCAGAGACGCTGCAGAGGGAAGGTCTGCGCATACATCACTACATACAGCATACGGATACAGTTGACAGCCTACGGGTCATCACTGCGGATGACGGACAGTACTACGATGCTGTCTTTGCGGTCATGCAGTACAGACAGATGGAGATGATCCTGAATGATCTTGCGGCTCTCAACAGTCCGCTCATTATTCTGACCGGCAACAATCTCTCTCCGCAGGAAATGGCAAGCAGAATACACGCCGTCTCCTCATCACCGAAAACGGTTCTGTTTGCGTTCGGCTCAACGGCCGGCATACGCGCAGACGGCAAACTGACTACCGTGCATGCCGGGGACGGGAGTCTGACAATCGGCGGTGCGGATACCGAAGTTCCTGCAGATATCAGGCAGAAGCTTGAAGATGCCTTCCGCGGCAGCCGACTGTCCGTTTCCTGGTGCGACAATATGGACAGCTGGCTCAAATACCATGCCGCATTCATCCTGCCGGTCGTATATCTGTGCTATAAGACACAGTGTGATCTTACCCGTGCTTCCGGCAGTGACAGAAAACTGCTTCTGCAGGCAGTAAAGGATGCTTACGGACTGCTTATGGAACTGGGATATCCCGTACGGCCCGTGGGCGATGAGAAGTCGCTTGAACCGGGTATTCTGAACATGGCCGTAAAAGCGGTTGTATATCTGGTGTGCAGAACAAGGATCGGTGCTCTGTGCACAAGCGAGCATTGTAAACACGCGCCGCAGGAAATGTTTGATCTTCATCAGGCTTTCAAGGAACTCAGAAAGAAAAGACCGGCATATCCGATGCTCTCATTTGACCGCCTGTACGCGCAGATGCCTTCCTGGCAAGTGATCATGCATGAATATCCGCGGTAGATACAAAAGACAGACCCGTGTACGCGGGTCTGTGTTCAGTTTGTGTATTATTCTTCTTCCAGATACCGGATGGCGTCAGCGTATTTGCGCAGGCGTTCACGGTCTTTTTCGGTGACTTCCTTTAACCGTGTGATATCGGAGTTGTGATGCAGATCCGCTAGCTTGACGGTTCTGGCTATGCGGTTGTTACGGATGGGTTTGATATACTCCATATACGGAACAGCAGGATCGTGGGTGAGCAGATGCAGTGCTTCGATGGAAGCGGGCGGAAAGCCGTGTGCTTCCAGGTCTTCGAACGTATAGTCTGTGTCTTCCACCACATCATGCAGCAAAGCCGCTACCGTGCATTCCTCATCCGGCATCTGTTCGGCCAGATGATAGGGATGAAAGATGTATGGCAGTCCGCTCCGGTCGGTCTGTCCTTCGTGGGCTTTGTAAGCCAGGCGCAGGGCACGTTTGGTCTGATCCGTATACAGCATATATAATCCTCTTTTCTAATAAGACAGCAGGATGTTTCTCAGATTCTCAACGAAGGTGGTGCGCAGGCTTTCCGGGGCCGTGATCTGAATGGCATCCATGAACTGCTGGGCAAGGAACAGGGCACCGCTCTCTGTCGTCTTTACACGGCATGTGAAGTATCCGTTTTCGGCAGGGGATGTGCGCAGCTGCGGTCCGAAGATATCAATCATCTGGTCCATGATGCGCTCTGCACAGCGGAAGGTCACCCAGTCCGTGTCACCGGCAAACATAAACAGTTTGTTTTCGGCATAGCGGTAGGCTTCGGTTTCCCGCACCTTCGTCAGTTTGCGCACCGGTTCGTTCAGAATCTCGGGATCTTTGATCTTATCCAGACGGTAATGCACAAAGTCCGTATATTTCGGATTGGTGCAGATTAAGTAAGGTCTGGAGTCATTGTATACGATGTAGCGGGGTTCCACGGTGTACGGTTCTTCTCTGCGCGGCACAAGCTTCTTCTGCGCATTGTAGTGCAGATAGGTGAAGCGTACGGATCTGCCGTCACGGATTGCTTCGGAGATGATGCCGATCGTATAGAACAGGGTGTTGTTCTCCGTCTTCAGACGGTTGGGCATGTATACGGCATCCTTGAATTCCCGGCGCTGTTCACGGGACAGCGTGGCCAGCAGTTTCTGAATAAGATCATTGCTCTGCTTTTCGGCAATGAAGTGTGAAGCGTGGATGGCATTGCAGAGAAGCAGTATCTCTGATTTGTCGAACTGCCGGGAGAGAAGGTAATACCCTTTTCCGTTGTCGTAGTAGTCGCTGATCTCGTAACCTGCCTGGCGGAGAATCTCGATGTTGGAGTAGAGAGTCCGTCTCTCTACATGGAGATCATATTGCTCGGCAAGTCTGCTCATGAGCTGGTTCGCAGTGAGAATGTGCTCTTCATCTGTTTCTTCTTCCAGAATACGGAGCAGTGCAAATGAGCTGTGCTTTTTTTCTGCCATAATGATATTAATACTCCTGTCACTTCTTTCCTTCATTCTACTACAGGTCCTTATGTATTCAGTTTATGAAACGTAATAATTTTGATTAAAAAAATTTTTATTTAGGTACCTTGACAACGGACTGTGCATTCATTATACTGCAGGTGTACCGTAGTTAGGTACCTAAATTATAGGAGGTAAGAAATGACAGAAATGTACGAAGAAAAATTCTGCCCGATGTGTGAAAACCACTGCCCGGAAGATGAAGTCAGATGCGGCAGAGGAAGAAGATATTTTGCCGGTGAATCCGGCGGGGGTATGCATGAGCATCATGAGGGCAGACACACGCACAGGGATGAAGAATTCCGCAGACACCCGGAAGGCATGCGCAGACACGGACCTATGCATGACCCGGACAGTCTGGAAGGTATGTTCATGCGGACGGCCAGACATCTGCGCCACAGCGGCAGGAAGCAGTTCGGTTCCACCCAGGACCATATCATCCGCATTCTTGATGAGAATGGCGGCACGATGGGCCAGAAGGCACTGCAGGAGCTCCTGCATATCCGTCCGGGTTCCATCAGTGAGATCCTGACCAAGATGGAGGAAAAGGGACTGATCACCCGTACAAAGGACAGTGACGACAGACGGGCATCCCTGATCACACTTACAGCGGATGCGGAAACACCGGAAGAGCCAGAATCCTTCTTCAGTGTTCTCACTGAAGAGGAAAAGGAAACCCTGACAGAGATTCTTGCCAAGCTGCTGGAACAGGAACACGAATGAACGAAAAGGACTGCAGAGTCCTTTTCTGTCTGTTTGAGACAAACTTCACATTATCACTTGCAAACTCACGTAATCCGTCCGATGATTTTCCTGTAGTATTCAGAAGGGAGAAAGATAAAAGTCCTAATTTGCACTGCGTTGGTAAATCGGGTGTGTAAAGCCTATAATTAATTCGTTCAAGAAAGGGAACACCAGGAACCTTTCAGGAATGAATTAACGCTGGGCTTGGCGGTCCGTTAGTTCATTCCTGAAAGC
>JAFUCL010000135.1 GCA_017459725.1 Solobacterium sp.
AACTGAAGTACACGCTTGATATGAGAAAGTGGAAATCTGAAGCGTATATGACCACAATGATGGAACAGATTCCTTTCAGATGTAATGAAATCACCCGTATTCCATTACCTGTCAATCTGTTTACTGCGTATGGAGAATATGCTTATGGCATTTTCTCATTTATCAACTAATTCTTTGAAAAGAGCGATGAGAAAAAAAGGAACAGTCAAAACACCGAAAGAAAAGAAAAAACTGACCCTGAGAAGCGTGCTGATCTTTCAGGCGATTCTGCTTCTGTTTATGGGAATCACTCTTTTTATTGCGGAAACAAGAATCACGGAGCGTGCACAGCTGAAGAATCTGCGTGAACGGCTTGAAAGTATTACGGCTACTTTCACAAAGTCCTACGAAGAAACGCAGGAAATCACCAAGATGTACAACGATACGATGAATTCCAGGGTGAGAAGCCTGGCGTATCTGCTGGACCGTGACGTTTCCTACAACTCAAACAATATCCAGGATCTGTGCGACCTGTACGGTGTGGATCAGATCTTCCTGGACAACCGTGAACACAAGGATACGGATGAGATGCATTACTTCACGGCTTTCCGCAAAAACGGAAGACGCGTGACCATCGGCAAAAACACGGAAGATTTCAATCTTCTGATGAACAATATCTACACAAATAACAAGGTGCTGCAGGATGTGGTGGCACAGGATGATATGTTCTTTATTGTCACGAACGCAGACGGCAATATTGTGTATTATCCGGAAAGCGAGTTCATCGGCAGACATATCACCGCTCTCGGCATTGAGATGAGTGATCTCTCCCTGGACAGTGCAAAGTGGATGCGCATCAACAAGCAGTTCTATTATCTTTCCAGCATTGAAAACAACAACCTTGATATAACGATCTCCTGCGGTATCCGTTCAAGCCGGATGACGACCAACAGCCACATTGCCGTAGGTATTCTGTATGCGGTCATCTGCATTATCTTAACAATCCTGATTACGTATATCTATTTTGCAAAGCAGGAAGTGAAGCGCAGCGGCAACCCGGAATACTCGCACAAGATGGTGACCAAGAAGATGGCACTGGTGTCTGTCTTCGGACTGCTTCTGGTTGCGGTGACAACGTACTATGTGCAGACACTCTTCGCATTGTCCCTGCATACACTGCAGACAAACAATGAGAAGCGCGACATTGAGGTGAATCTGGAAGAAGCAGCCAACAGTGCCGAACAGCTGAAGGCAAGCTACGATGACAGATATCTCAGTGAAGCAAAGATCATCTCCTATATTCTTTCAGATAAACCGGAGCTGCGGACCAAAGAGGAACTGAAGGAACTCTCAGGAATCTTCGACCTGCAGTACATCATGCTGTTTGACAGCCAGGGCAGGGAAACACTTTCTGATTCACCGATTGTCGGCTTTGAACTGTCGGATGATCCGGAATCACAGTCCTATCCGTTCCATGTTCTGCTGCATGGTATTCCGTATTATATCCAGGATGCAATGGAAGATGACCTGACCGGTGAATTCCATCAGTTTATCGGTGTTCCGATGACCACGGAAGACGGCAGTGCATATGACGGTTTCCTGCAGATTGCGGTATCACCGGATAAGCTGCAGTCCGTGCTCGAAGAAGTCTCCCTGAATAAAGTTCTTGTAAATACACTGTCGGCGAGCAGTGATGCGGTTATTGCCATTGATCCTGAGACAAAGCTGATCACCAGTTCGGAAAATGAAGCACTGATCGGTCTGCCGGCAACGGACTTCGGTATTGAAGAAGAACAGATCAAGAACAGATACTTCGGATATCTCAAGTTCAATGACAGAAGATATTATGCGGACTCCTTCATTGCGGACAATCAGTATGTATATCTGCTGGCGCTCTCCGCTACACTGTTCAGCGGCCGTATCACCATGACGATTTTCACTCTGCTGGTGACGATGCTGAATATGCTGTTCATCACACTTCTGTACAGAAGGTATGACGTGGTGAATCCTGCGTCCATTGCGGATGACCCGTATGTTGAAGTCACGATGGCAGACGGCGGCACCAAGCGTACGCTGAACATCATTTCCCGTATGATGCGCAATACACCGGCCTGGAACAAGAAGACGGCTGAAGAGAAGACAGGCTACATTGTCAGAATCGTAATCGGCTTCCTGGCAGCAGGTATGCTGGTGGCATTCGCGCTGCGGAATGTCCTGTATACGGAAGATACGATCTTCGGCTTCATTGTCAGCAACAAGTGGGAGAAAGGCTTCAACGTATTTGCGGTTACCGAAGTGCTCGGTATCATTGCAATCTACTCACTGCTGATAACGCTGATCAACAAACTGATGGATACAGCCATCAAGCTTGTCACCCCGAAGAATGAAACCATTCTGAGACTGACCAAGAGCTTTATCCAGTATGTCGGTTCGATTGCCGTTGTGTACTACTGTCTGTCGCTGTTCGGCTTCGATTCGCAGTCACTGCTGGCATCTGCAGGACTCCTGACACTTGTCATAGGTCTTGGCGCAAGGGATCTGATCACCGATATTCTTGCCGGTCTGTTCATTATCTTTGAGAATGAATTCCAGGTCGGTGACATCATTGAGGTCAACAACTTCAAGGGAAGAGTCATCGAAATCGGTATCCGTACGACAAGAATCATCAATGTCAAACAGGACGTCCGTTCCATCAACAACCGAAACCTGACCAATATCACCAACAAGACAAGACGGAATTCCTTCTGTGACATTATCATCACGGTCGGCTTTGACCAGGACATCAACGCGATTGAGGAAATGCTGGACAGAGAACTTCCGAAGATCAAGGATAAGAGCCCTTATATCATTTCCGGTCCTACCTACGGCGGTATTGATGAAATGTCCGGACGTGACATGAAACTGTCCATCCGTACGGAATGTCTTGAATCCCGTAAGTTTGAGGTCAGAACCATTGTCCATAAGGAAATCAAACGTCTGTTTGATGAGAACGGCTTCAAGCTCGGCTGATTCTCCGGAACATCACATAAGAGATTTACACAGCAGGCAGAGTATTCTGTCTGCTTTTTTTGCCTTTACAGTGTAAATGTACGGTGATTGCGGGTAATTCATGATAAAATTTTCACGGAAGGAATAATCAGGAGGATAATATGATTCCCGCAAAATTCAGAAATTACATGTTTAATGATAAAGATTTCATGCCGGATCTTTATCACTGCGACGATCCTGAAAAGGAAAAACTGATCAAGAAACTGGTTGTCATGATTGCGGATGACATTCATATGACCAGTCCGTCCAAAGTAAGCCCGAACGATCCTGATTTCTGGCTGCTGGACCGTCTTCTGACCAAGGAACAGGTCATGATGATGCTTTCCTTCAAGAAGAAGAGAGTTGTAAAGCTGTCCGTGGAGGAAATCGCCAAGCGCAATAAGATGACGGCTGCGGACGCTGAAGCCATGGCTGAAAGCATCGCTCAGATAGGTCTGCTTGAATATGACCGTGAGAATGAGGATCATCACAAACAGTATTTCGTACCGAAGTGGGTTGTCGGCTCCGGTGAATACATGATGATGAACGGGAAGATGCTTGAGGAGCATCCGGAAGTGGCAACATTCTTCAACTACGCATCCAGTGTTCCCGTCGGCAAGGTTGCGCATATGGTTCCGCCCGGAGGCGGAGGCCTCGGCATGCATGTCATTCCGGTGGAGAAGGCAATCGAAGCCAACAGCCAGGCGGTCTCCGTAGAGAAGCTGTCACACTGGCTGAAGAAGTATGATAAGTACTGCCTCGATGTATGCACATGCCGCAGACAGCAACGCATCCGCGGTGAAGGTGCCGGTGATATCGAAGACTATTACTGCATCGCAGTCGGTGACATGGCGGAATACCTCGTTGAAACGCACAAGGATGCCCGCTACGCAACATACGAAGAAGTCATGGAAGTCCTGGAAATCTCCGAGAAGAAGGGCTACGTGCACCAGATCACCAACCTTGACGGTGAAGACAAAATCGTCGGTATCTGCAACTGCTCGAATACCACATGTAACGCCCTGCGTACTTCGCAGCTGTTCAATACACCGAACATGTCCGCTTCCGCTTACCGTGCCCATGTCGATCCGGCAAAGTGCGCTGCCTGCGGCAAGTGCGTCGAAGTATGTCCGGTCGGTGCTGCCAAACTCGGTCAGGCTCTCTGCAGGAAGAACGGTGCTGCCGTTTCTTATCCGAAGGCGGAGCTTCCGGATGAAACAAAATGGGGTCCTGAAAAGTGGAACAAGAACTACCGTGATGACGCCAAGATCAATTCCTACGAAACCGGAACAGCACCGTGCAAAGGCGCCTGCCCTGCACATCTCTCTGTTCAGGCATATATCCAGATGGCAGCCGAAGGCAGATTCATGGATACCCTGAAGCTGATCAAACAGGACAACCCGCTGCCGGCAGTCTGCGGCGCAGTATGCAACAGACGCTGTGAAGACCGCTGCACCAGAGGAACCATTGACCAGCCGGTCGCTATCGATGAAATCAAGAAGTTCATCGCAGCCCAGGAAATGAATGAAGCAACCCGTTATGTTCCGGAATGCGGCAACGGGATCGGCAAAATGTACGGTGATGAATACAAGGTCGCTGTTATCGGCGGCGGCCCTGCAGGACTTTCCGCTGCGTACTATCTGCGCATGAACGGATATCCCGTAACTGTATTTGAGAAGGAACAGAAACCGGGCGGTATGCTGAGATACGGTATTCCTTCCTTCCGTCTTGACCGTTCCGTCATTGATGCGGAAATCGATGTCATCCGTGCCATGGGTGCAGATATCCGCTGCGGTGTGGATGTCGGCAAAGATGTCACAATCGATGAACTGAGAGCACAGGGATACAAAGCATTCTTTGTGGCGATTGGTATGCAGACGGGAAGAGGCGTCGGTATTCCGAATGAAGAGTTTGCGGAAACCGGTGTTGATTTCCTGAGAAGAGCAAATGCCGACCACGGGAAGATTCTGAGCGGAAAGACAGTTGTCATCGGCGGCGGAAACGTTGCCATCGACGTAGCGAGAACTGCCCTGCGTGCAGGTGCGGAACAGGTCGAGATGTACTGCCTGGAAGGACCTGATGCAATGCCGGCAGCCAAAGATGAAATCGCTGAGGCAAAAGAAGAAGGCATCCTGATCAAGAACTGCTGGGGACCGAAGGAAATCCTGTGCGAAAACGGAAAGATCACAGGCATTGTCCTGAAGCAGTGCACACAGGTATACGACAAGTCCGGTAAATTCGCTCCGCTGTATGATGAGACGGAACTCAAGACAGTCGCATGCGATCATGTACTGCTGGCCGTCGGTCAGGCACCTGTCTGGGGTGATCTGCTTAAGGGCACCAAGGTTGAACTGCGCGGCAACGGCACAGCAGTAGCGGATCCTGTAACACTGCAGACAGCAGAGCCGGATATCTTCATCGGCGGTGATATTCACCACGGTGCGAAGTTTGCAATTGATGCAATTGCGGACGGCAGAGAAGGCATGGTCAGTATCCATCGCTTCGTGCATCCGGGTCAGGGCCTCACCATCGGCAGAGACCTGCGCACATTCAACGAACTTGACAGAGATGACATCACTGTTGAAACCTACGACAACGCACAGCGTCAGGTGCCGGGCATGAAACCCGGTGATCCGGCTGCTACATACGACGATCTGCGGATGACACTGACAGCTGAACAGGTTGCCCAGGAAGCACACAGATGCCTGCACTGCGGTCTGACGGTAGTGGATACCAACCGCTGCATCGGCTGCGGACTCTGCACCACACGCTGCGAATTCGATGCCATTCATCTGGAACGCGATATTCCGGCAAACAGCCGTATGTTTGTGGCGGAAGAAGGAAAGCTCAAGGCAATCCTTCCGTACGCACTGAAGAGAGAAATCAAGATTCTGCGCAACGGCAGAAAATAACGGAGAGCTATGTTCGAAGTATACGAAACAAAAGTCAGAGTGACAGCGGACAATGATGCGGAAGCAGACAAAGTCCGCGCGTCACTGCGCGAAAAGAAAGTGTTTCTGATCAACCTGATGGGATCGCCGGGAGCCGGCAAAACCAGCACACTGGTCAGAACAATCAATGCCCTGAAGGATGATTACCGGATCGGGGTCATGGAGGCAGACATGGACTCTGATGTCGATGCGCGCACCATTGCGGATCTCGGGGTAAAGGTGATTCAGCTGCATACCGGCGGAAGCTGCCACATGGATGCGGATATGACAGCCAGAGGACTCGACAGACTGTCTGTGGACGGCCTGGATGTGGTCTTCCTGGAGAATGTCGGCAATCTTGTATGTCCGGCGGAGTTCGACGTCGGTGCGGCATTGAAAGTCATGATTCTCAGTGCTCCGGAAGGCGATGACAAACCGCTCAAGTATCCGCTGATGTTCAAAGTGAGCCAGTGCATGCTGATGAACAAAATAGATACGAAGGATATCTTTGACTTCGATCCTGAGAAGGCAGTCAGACGGGCAGAGGAACTCAATCCGGATATTGTGCCGTTTGAAGTTTCCGCAAAGACCGGTGAGGGATTTGACGAGTGGACTGCCTGGCTGAAACAGCAGATCGAAGCGTGGAGGAACAGCTGATGCGGGTAATAGAACTGCATGCTTCGGTTACGCTCTCAAATGACCGTGATGCCGAAAAACTGAGAAATGAAATGACGGAAAAAGGTGTTCTGCTGGTCAACCTGATGAGTTCTGCAGGTTCCGGCAAAACAACCCTGCTTTCAAGAATCATTACCGACCTGAAGGGGAAAGCTTCAATAGCTGTCCTGGAAGCGGATATTGATTCAGCTGTGGATGCGGAGAAGATTGAAAGTCTCGGCGCCCTCAGTGTTCAGGTGCACACAGACGGTATGTGCCACATGGATGCAGGTATGACAAGGGAAGGTCTTGAAGCAATGGATCTTACCGGCATCGACATTGCATTCCTGGAGAATATCGGCAATCTGATCTGTCCGGCAGAATACGATACCGGTGCACATAAGTGTGTGATGATTCTTTCCGTACCGGAAGGTGATGACAAACCGCTGAAGTATCCGCTGATGTTTGAGAAGAGCGATGCTCTGATCATCACCAAGACGGATGCGATGCCGTACTTCGACTTTGACATGGAAAAAGTAAAGGAACGGGTGCTGCGTCTGAATCCGGATATCCGTATCTTCCCTGTTTCCGCAAAGACCAGGGAAGGCATGGAAGCTCTGGAAACCTGGCTGTGCGGTGAAGCTGCAGCTTTGAGGGAAACAGCGGATGCATGAGCTTGGCATAGTCACGCACACCGCAAAGACCATTGCGGATCTGGCGGCGGAAAACAACCTGACCAAAGTCGGTTCCGTAACCCTGGAAGTCGGTGAAGTGTCCGGCATTATGACGGATTACTTCGTGGACTGCTGGAATTACTTCAAAGGCAGATATGATGTTCTGAAGGATGCGGAGCTGAAACTGATCACAATGCCTGCCGTAACATACTGCGAAGACTGTGACAGCCGGTATGAGACAGTGAAGTACGGAAGGATCTGTCCGAAATGCGGCAGTGAACATACATGGCTGCTGACGGGTAACCAGTGCACAATCAGAGAAATTGAAGCAGAATAGGAAATCCCAGGATTCTGAACAAAAAGGTGCTGACGGTGAACAACCGCGGCACCTTTTTCTGGTGCACCTGGCATGGGTAACAGCTTGGCGGTGAAAGTCCGCTACGCACTTGGCAGTAGGAAGCGTTAGCCGAAGGCAAGGGTGTCCATCGTGAGATGGAATCTGAAGGAAGCCGGATGTTTTCGGAGGAAACAC
>JAFUCL010000001.1 GCA_017459725.1 Solobacterium sp.
AAACGATCTGGGCGACGATTTTGTCTCCCTTGAATACGATCCGCATAGTACCGAACCGGGCACGTTCAAATAGCTCTCTCTGCCTCTCCGTCATCTTTATCCGTACAGACATCCTTTTCGATTTTCCGCTCATCATCACAGAGAACTCGATACAGCCGCCCGTTAACCTGAAATTCTGGTTGTTGATATAGCAGCACGGCTTTCTCAGTACGGGAACTGCTGTGTCATTTGCCTTCCGCTGTGCTTTTTGATATTTCCTGATGATAGATTTCGCATCACGGATACATTGATTCCTGATAGCTGAAGGAAGTTCTGCTTTGACATCAGCGCTTGAATATTTTCTGAGTTCCGCCCCGTTCATGGCATCAGAAACCAGACTATTGACGGTACATATATATTCGTCCATAGTCTGAAGGACCAAAGCTTTTTGGTCTTTGGTCAGATAAAGTTTTACTGTTTCCGATAACTGCATTCGTTCTCCTAAACGGATTTCTTGTTTTCAATATATTGCTTGATCACTGACAGCGGAGCACCTCCGACAGTCGATACGAAATAGCTGTTTGTCCACAGGCTGGGGATCCGGGATCTGAGCCACGGGAACTCTTCTCTGAGTATCCTGGAGGAATACCCTTTAAGCCTTTTGACAGCTTTATGGATACCATACTGAGGGTTCACTTCGATCAAAAGATGAACATGATCCGGCATGACCTCCATTTCCAGAAGATCTACATTCATCTGGCCGCGCGTCTCTTTGACAAGTTCTTTGAGGCGTTCATCGACTCCGTCAACGAGGACAGGACGACGGTATTTCGGGCACCAGACCACATGATATTTACAGGAGTAGACCACATTGTTATTTGATTTGTATTCCATACTATTATTATACAGCGTTCAGTCTTATATCCCCATGGCTGAAGTCAGGGGCTTTACGGCGATTCTCGGTAACTCAATCACCTGCCGTGAGTCTGATTCTTTCAATACCCACTGCCCGGCTTGTTTCATCATCCACCGTAATCAGGCATCCGCAGATCATGGCATCCCCTTCTGCCGGTGTATAATGCGTCTTCTCGCCGCGCACCGTTCTGGCAATGACTTCTTCCGCATCCCTGCCCAGGATACTGTCGGCAGCTCCGCACATACCCGCATCGGTCATAAAGGCACAGCCCCGGTAGATCTTCTCATCCGCCGTCTGCACATGCGTATGTGTGCCGATGACTGCTGTCATCCTGTCCGCAAACAAACGCAGGAAGATTTCCTTCTCACTGGTTGTCTCGGCATGAAGATCGCAGAAGATGATATCGGCGTCGATCTGCTGCAGCAGTTTGTCCGCTGCCGTAAACGGTGATTCCGTACTGCCGTCCATCAGCAACTCTCCGACCACATTGATCACCGCAATCCGGTGTTTCCCGCACGTACGGATGACAAACGTCTGCCCGGCATCCTGCGGTTCCATGTTTGCCGGACGCACTAGATCCGGACATTCCGGAAGCTTCTCGATAATCTCCCGCTTGGAAAAGGCATGATTGCCCAGCGTAATCACATCGGCGCCTGCCGCTTTCAGAGCACGGTATATCTTGACCGTAATACCCTTGCCATGGGCTGCGTTCTCTCCGTTGACGATCGTAAAATCCGCACCGTACCGGATTTTTAAATCGGGAAGCATTCTTACGACTGCTTCCCGACCGCTTTTAGCAACTATATCTCCCAGAAACAGGATCTTCATTACTGAGCCAGTTCCTGGACACGCACTTCACGGATCAGAGTGACTTTGATCTGACCAGGATAGGTCAGTTCATTCTCAATCTTCTCACGGATTTCATGCGCAACCTTTACCATCGTTTCATCATTGATCTTGTCAGGCTGCACCATGACACGGATCTCACGGCCTGCCTGGATGGCAAATGCTCTTTCCACTCCCTCGAAACCGGTCGCAATCTTTTCCAGATTCTCCAGTCTCTCGATGTAGTTTTCCATTGATTCGTAACGAGCTCCCGGACGGGCAGCACTCAGTGTATCCGCTGCGCTTACCAGTACGGAAATAATATCTGTCTTCTCCTCATCACCGTGATGGGAAGAAATGGCATTCAGCACGATTTCATTCTCACCGTACTTCTTGGCCAGCTTGGCGCCGAGTTCCACATGGCTGCCTTCCTGTTCGAAGTCAACAGCCTTGCCGATATCATGCAGAAGACCTGCTCTCTTTGCCAAAGACTGGTTCAGACCCAGCTCAGCAGCCATAATACCGGTGAATGTAGCGACTTCCACAGAATGTTCAAGAACATTCTGACCGTAGCTGTAACGGTAACGCAGACGTCCGAGGAGTCTGACGAGTTCTTTGTTGATACGTCCGATACCGAGCTGGAAGACTGCTTCCTCACCATGCTTGAGAATGCTTTCATCAAGCTCACGGGTAACCTTGGCAACAACTTCCTCAATTCTGCCCGGCTGGATTCTGCCGTCCTTCATCAGGATTTCGAGAGACTGTCTTGCGATCTCACGGCGGATCGGGTCGAAGCAGGAAACCGTAATGACATCCGGTGTATCGTCAATGATCAGATCAACACCTGTAGCCTGTTCGATTGCCTTGATATTGCGTCCTTCACGGCCGATGATACGGCCTTTCATATCTTCATTCGGCAGAGACACGACAGATACTGTCCGCTCCAGCACTTCATCCTGCGCATAGCGCTCAATGGCATTCGCAATGATGTTGCGTGCATTGTCGGCAGCTCTTTCCTGCGCAATCTCATCCTGCTCACGCAGGTAAGCCGAGATTTCTTTTTCCGATTTCTTTTCAACTGCAGCCATCAGCTCTGCTCTTGCGTCTTCCTGCGACATATTCGCTGCTTTCTCAAGAACCTCAATCTGACTGTTGATCTTCTCCTGCAGTTCCTTTTCCATTCTGGCTACATTGCTGAGTTTGGTTTCAGCGGCCTTAGCGGTCTCCTCAACCTTCTTTTCTTTAGCAACCAAGTTCTCCTCACGAAAATTCAGACTGTCCTCACGGCGTACAAGCTTGTTTTCGGCCTGCTGGATCCTGTTGCGCTGATCCTTCAGTTCCTTTTCAGCCTGCATCTTCATCTCGTAGGCAGCCTGTTTGCCGTCAAGATTGGCCTGACGGATAATATTTTCGGCTTTGGAATTTGATTCTTCAAGAATGGCCTGAGCTTCCGTCTTGGCACGGTCAAGCCCTGTCTTCCCCGCAATCATCATGATGATGATTCCGATAACAATACCAACAATGGCAGCCAAAATGGTCGATGCATTGATACTCATACTACACCTCCATTTGTACTGTTAAAGCCCGAGATTACTCTCTCTAAATATTATACAGCACAGCAAAATTTTCACAAGAAAAACAGACCCTGAGGGTCTGTCAATCTGCCTGTGCAGGAGCTGCTTCCGCTTTCGGGAAGAGCTTCTCTTTTACAAGTGCCGTTACTTCCGCATCCACATCCGGATTGTTCTTCAGGTATTCCCTGACAGCCTGGAAGCCCTGGCCGATCTTCTCTCCTTTATAGGAGAACCAGGCACCGGATTTCTCGATGACATCGTTTTCAACGGCAATGTTGATGATCTCGTCGATATGGGAAATGCCTTCTCCGAAGACCATGGTGACAACCGCTGTCTTGAACGGAGGAGCGACCTTGTTCTTGACAACTTTGATCTTGACGGAGTTGGCGTATGCCTCACCGCCGTTCTTCAGCGTTTCCGCCCTTCTGACATCCAGACGCACGCTTGCATAGAACTTCAGGGCTCTGCCGCCCGGGGTTGTTTCGGGATTGCCGAACATAACGCCGACCTTCTCACGCAGCTGGTTGATGAAGATTGCTGTGCAGTTGGAACGGTTCATAACACCTGCGAGCTTGCGCATTGCCTTTGACATCAGTCTTGCCTGCAGACCGACGGAAGAATCACCCATCTCACCGTCAAGTTCAGCCTGCGGAACCAGTGCCGCAACCGAGTCGATGACGATCAGATCGATGGCACCGGACTTGATCAGCACTTCCGTAATCTCAAGCGCCTGTTCACCCGAATCAGGCTGGGAGAGAATCAGCTCATCAATATCAACACCGAGGTTCTTGGCATATACCGGATCGATTGCATTTTCAGCATCGATGAACGCACATCTGCCGCCTTCCTTCTGACACTCCGCAATCGCATGCAGAGCAAGAGTTGTTTTACCGGAGGATTCAGGTCCGTAGATCTCAACGATACGGCCTTTCGGGTATCCGCCGATGCCCAGCGCTGCATCCAAAGCAAGACTTCCGCTCGGGATCGCATCGATGGAAACATCCGCTCTGTCGCCGAGCCTCATGATGCTTCCTTTACCGTATTCTTTTTCAATTGCCTTCAGGGCATCCGCAAGCAGCTGATCCTTCTTTGCGTCTGTATCGGCTGCTTTGTTCTTTTCACTGGCCATAGATTTGTTCTCCTTCCGCAAGTTATATACATACCCGTAAACGGGTTTCCATCTTATTTGCTTTCAAAAATATCGTCTTTCAGCTGATTGAAGTAAGAGAATCCGCTTGCCACACTGACAAACGCCGAGAACCACAGCATCAGTCTGCTGACCGGCAGGCGCCAGAGTTCAAAGGGAAGATTGTTCAGCAGGATCAGGGCAATGGTGACCATCTGCAGAACCGTCTTGAGTTTGCCGAGCATCTGCGCAGATACAACCTTGCCGTTGCTGGCAGCGATCATGCGGCAGCCGTCCACAACGATATCACGGCATACCATCAGGATCACCGGCACAACCGGGATAATGCCTCTGGACGAGAACAGCAGGAACATCGTTGTCGTCAGCATCTTATCCGCAATCGGATCCGCGAACTTTCCGAATGTTGTCTGCAGATTACGGCTGCGGGCGATTTTACCGTCAAGGAAATCCGTAATTGCCGCAACCAGGTAAATCACCAGACAGATCAGGTTGATGACCGAAAGTCTGACGGAACCGAACATAAACATACGCGGTTCAAAGCCGTACTGCGCATACGGGAATATATAGATAAGTACGATGACCGGAACAAGCACGATCCGGAACAATGTCAGTCGATTAGGCAGGTTCATACATGAACGCTCCTTTCCTCTCACGTTAGTATACCACAGCCATAAATAAAACGGCACGCAGGCATTTGCCGCGGCCGCTCTGTTTACTGTTTCCGCTCAATTTCCGTAAAATCAGCACTGTTTGTCAGCACCACAACAACGGTATCATCATATCCCGCTTCGGCAATCCGCTTACGGTCAAAGTGCACCAGCTTATCGCCTGCCTTAACCGTATCGCCCTGGCTGACATAGACTTCAAAGCCTGCCCCGTTCATACGGACCGTATCAATGCCGATATGGATCAGCACCTGCATGCCCGTATCCGATTCCAGTCCGATGGCGTGTCCGGTCGGATATACCATCACGACCGTACCGTCAAACGGCGCATACACCGTATCACCGGACGGCACGATCCCGACACCCGGTCCCATGGCTTCCTCCGCAAACAGAGGATCGCCGATTTCACAGGAAGGAATCAGCTCGCCGCGCACCGGCATGCGCACAATACCCTTTTCCGTCCGCATTGCTGTTTCCTTCGGGGCGCTTTCTTCTTCAGCAGGTGCGTTTGAATCCTTCCAGAATATATTTGTCAGCACAAACGCCGTGATGCCGGAAACAGCCAGCAGTGCCGTATAGAGCAGAGGTTTGTTGATGATGAGATATCCCGGAATACCCGTCACTTCAAATGCCGAAGCACCAAGCCCTCCGAAAGAACCTACAGCCGCACCGGCCGCACCGCCTGCCACTGCCGCAAGAAACGGCACCGAAAGACGCATATTCACACCGAAGATCGCAGGTTCCGTGATACCCAGAAATGCCGATACAGCTGCCGGCAGCGCTGCTGCCTTGGTCTTTTTGTTTGCCGTACGCAGACCTACCGCAAGGCATGCCCCGAACTGGGCAAAATTGGCAGCTGAAGCAATCGGCATGATCGTATTCAGTCCCGTGCTGCCGATCATTCCCGCTTCGATCACATTGAACATATGATGAACTCCCATCAGCACCGTCCACGGATACAAAGCTCCCAGAGCACAGGCACCGGCCGGATTCTTCACCAGAATGCGGGCAAAACTCACCAACCATGTTTCCAGCAAGGCAGTAAGCGGGCCGACCACCGTAAATGCCAGGACGGATGTAATCAGAAGTGTTAATGCCGGGGTGAGGAAGATATCCAGTATTTCCGGCACATGTCTGTGCAGCCGTTTCTCGATCTGACACATCAGAAATACGGCAATAATAACAGGAAGCACATGCCCCTGATACCCTGTCTGCACAGCCACCGCCGGAATAGTTACAGCTGCGCTGCTCTGCAGGGAAGGAAGTATCATCAGCAGCCCAATCAAACCGCCGAGATAAATATTCCCGCCGAATACCCGGGCCGCCGATACCGCCGCAATCCCCGGCAGGAATACAAACACCGCATGCGACACCATATTCAGAAATGCATACCAGTCGCTTGCCGCAAAACCGGGAAACAGACTGCCCAGTAAATTGACAGTTCCCATCAGGATTCCCGAAGCCACCACCGCCGGCAGAATCGGCACAAAGACATCACCGACCGGTTTCAGCAGCCTTCTCCAGAGTGCTGTTTCCGCTCCCCCTGTCCGTATATCCGCATCCTGCACGCCGGTTCCGGTCAGCGCCGTCAGTTCATCATAGACCTTGTTTACGGTGCCGGTTCCGATGATGATCTGCAGCTGTCCGTCCGACTCAAAGATGCCCTGAACACCTTCCGTTCTGTCCAGAGCATCCATATCAATCTTTGTTTTGTCTTTAACAGAAAGCCGAAGTCTTGTCGCACAGTGCGCCGTCTGCACAATGTTGCCGATGCCGCCGGTATGACTGACGATTTCCTGGGCACATCTGCGGTAATCAAGCGCCATGCGAATTTCCTCCTTCTGCAGCACAATATTGTATCAGAATTATGGCCTGCCGCATTACTTAACACACTGTACGCATACGGATTTCTATGCTTCTTCAGCTGCCGGATCTTCCTCATCAGGCAATGCTGTATTTTCCGCACTGTCTTTGCGATAGGAATGATACAGCCAGCGGAAACTGTGTCCGGGTACCCTGACTGCTTTTCCGCTCTCCGGTTTTCCGGTCATCAGATCAATGAATTTTTCTTCTTCATCAGTCCATGCTGTTTCTTCCCGGTCCGCGAAATTGAACAGTGCCATCAGCACTTCATCCTCATAATAGCGGCCGATGCCGAGCACATGGTCGTTCCACGTCTCAATGATCCATACATCCGCATCACTGTCAAACACCGGATACTGTTTCCGGATCCGGATCAGTTTCTGCAGGGCCATATAAATCTTTCCCTGCCGGGAAGTCGGATCATTTCTCTTTTCCGCATCATCCCATGAGAAATCACCGCGGTGCAGATAACGTGAATCCTCCCGCTTCAGTTCATCGTCATGATAGGAGTAATCATTCAGCTGCCCGATCTCATCACCGGAATACAGCACCGGAATGCCGCTCTGTGTCATCAGGAAAGCATGCAGCATCACATCGAGATCAAGCGCACTCTGCAGACGTTTGGAATTATTCTTTACCTGCGCTCCGCACAGAGATGCAGTGGTTCCGCAGAGTCTTGCATCTCCGAGCACGGGATCGTCATTGTACAGCTCTCCGCGGCAGTCCACCCCGACATATTTGCCGGTAAGATAATTGTTCAGGAATGCCTTGTGCGGAATCTGCTCAATACCGAACCGGGCGAGGAAATCATAATCAAGCCCCCAGCCGATGTCATCATGGCACCGCAGATAATTCAGGAAAGTATACTGCTTCGGCAGTGCAAATACCGTCTCAAGCTGATGTTTCAGCAAACGCACATCCTTGGTCGCAACCGTATGCCACGTACTGGCCATGGTCGTGACATTGTAAAGCATATGGCACTCCGGCTTTTCCGGTGAACCGAAATACGGCACAACCCTGTCCGGCTCCATGACTACTTCTCCGAGCAGCAGTGTTCCCGGTGCAGCAATCTCCGCCGCCATATGCATGATTCTGACAAGTGTATGCACCTGCGGAAGATTACGGCAGACCGTACCGAGTGTTTTCCAGATATACGGCACCGCATCCAGTCTCACAATATCCACACCATGATTGCAGAGATACAGCATATTCTCCGTCATGTCATTGAAGACAATAAAATTACCGTAGTTCAGATCCCACTGATACGGATAGAAAGTCGTCATTACAATCTTGCCTGCTTCTTCGCACCAGGTGAAATTTCCCGGTGCTGTGGTAGGAAATACTTCCGGAACCATTTTTTCAAAATCATCGGGAATGGTCCGGTCATCGAAAAAGAAATACCTGTCCTGATACTCCTTCTCACCGGCTTTTGCCTTCCGTGCCCATTCATGGTCTTCACTGGTGTGATTCATCACAAAATCAAGACACAGCGAAATTCCCTGTCCGTGGCAGACATCCGCCAGCTCCGCAAGATCCTCGATGGTACCGAGCGCGGGATTCACCTTCCGGAAATCCGATACGGCGTAACCGCCGTCACTGCGTCCTTCCGGGGACTCAAGCAGCGGCATCAGGTGCAGATAGTTGACACCTGTCTCTTTCAGATAGCCGAGGTGCTTCTCAACGCCTTTGATTGTCCCGGCGAAACAGTTCGTATACATCTGCATCCCCAGCATATCATTGGATCTGTACCAATCGGGATGCTGACTGCGCTGTCTGTCCCATGCCCGCAGGGATTCCGGTCTTTCCTGCCAGCATCTGTACAGCATATCGGCAAAATACGTGAATGCCTGCTCATTGTGATACAGTTCCATGTACAGCCATTTCATTTCCGGAGCATATCTGCTGAAGCGCTCACGAAAGGATTCATCCCAATTGCTGTCCGGCATCATTTGTACTGCAGTCCTTTCTCTTCAAGCAGCCTTAATGTTTCACTGCGCTCCGGCATGACTCTCAGGGCACCTTTGCGGGTTGTGATTATGGATGCAGAAGCATTGGCAAACAGCAGAATCTCACGCATGGTCTGCTCATTGAGATTATCCAGGCCGTACTGCAGGACGCCGTCCAGCACACAGGCACCGAACGTATCGCCCGCGCCGGTTGTTTCAATTGTCCCGCTCTGCAGAATGGCAGGCACTTCCACGCGTTTGCCGTCAATATATGCACGGCTGCCGTCCTTGCCCATGGAAAGACAGATCAGACGGATATTTCTGCCCTGTGACAGAGCGGCAATTCCTTTGTCATAATCCTCTTCGCCGGTAAACCAGACAACTTCATTATCCGAAATCTTCAGAATATCGCAGTGGTCGAGACCCCAGGCAATCTGTTCCTTTGCTTCCTCGGAACTGCTCCAGAGCGGCATTCTCAGATTCGGGTCAAACGAACGCACACATCCGCAGGCTTCTGCTTCTGCCACTGCCCGGCGGGTTGCGGAACGCACCGGTTCATCCGTCAGGGACAGGGTTCCAAAATGGAAAATCTTTGCCCTTCGGATCAGATCCGGATTCACTTCATCCTCCCGCAGCATCATATCGGCACCCGGACTGCGGTAGAAAGCAAAATCACGGTCGCCGGTTGCTGTTTTGGATACAACGGCAAGTGTTGTATGGATTTTCTCATCCGTGCAGAGTCCGGTATCATCAATGCCGATCTCACAGATTGCATTTCTCAGCTGTCTGCCGAATGCATCATCCCCTACTTTGCCGATGAATGCGGTCTTCCGTCCGAGTTTGGTAAGCATGCTCAGAACATTGCACGGTGCACCGCCCGGATTGGCTTCATACAGCGGGTTGCCTTGATCACTGCTTCCGGCCTCAATAAAATCAACAAGCAGCTCTCCGAGTGCTGTTACATCCAGATCCTTATCATACATAGTAAACTTCCTCCTCTACACAAACCTGTCAAGAGACAATCGGTTATCCCAATAACTCAAACCTATTATAACAATGCCGCAGACAGAATGAATAAGAAAAAGGAAGCACCTTGCGGCGCTTCCCGTGATCAGCACACTCTGTAAGCCATGTTCTGTCCACCCGGAGGTGTGGCAGCCATTTATCTGTGCTCTCGCACCCTCCGCCTGGCTTCGTTTCGCCGGCAGAGATTCTCCTACCAAATTTGGATTTCTCGCTTGCGGGGTTTATCGCGTTCCACCCGGACGGTTTCCCGCCGGCTACGTCACTGTGACACCTTAAGGGCATCGGCCATAGGTTTCCCCTTAGGCCTCCGCTCCGCCGTCAGCTTACGCTGCCCAGCCTTATTTATTGGACTGGCACAAACACTACCGTCATCACAGACGGTGCGAGCATGGACTTTCCTCTGATGCACGCATGCACCAGCGACTGCCTGAATATACTGATTTACTGCTGATTCTTTTTCTTCTGTTCGAAGACTTCCTCTTCAAGACGCGACAGACGCTTCAGAATATCCACATTTGAAGCACCCTGCTGCGCCGGTGTCGGATTGGCTTCCAGCGCTCTGGTTCTGCCTTCCACTTCGATCAGCTTTGCCCTGAGGGATGCATTGGTGCGCTCCAGCTCGGCAATCTTCTGATTCAGATCACCGGTGATTTCCTGATATGTCTGATAATCCTGAATGATCAGATCAAGAAAGCTGTCCACTTCCGTAGCATTGTAACCTTTGAAGTCAATGTTGAATTCTTTATCAAGTATTGTCTGAATATCAAGATTTACTTTCCCTGCCATTGCGCTCACGCTCCCCGTTAATTTATTATCGCAGGAAGACACTCAGAAATCAACATCCCCAAAGTTCTCTCACTGTGCATCCGGATCGTATTCCAGCAAGTCTCCCGGCTGACAGTGCAGCGCTTCGCAGATCGCTTCCAGGGTGGAAAACCGGATGGCGCTGATCTTCCCCGTTTTCATCTTGGAAAGATTCACATTGGAGATGCCGACGATCTCCGAAAGCTCCTTCAGACTCATTTTCCGGTCCGCCATGACTCTGTCAAGCCGCAGTATGATTCTGCCCATAGGTCCTCCTTAAAGAGTCTCGTCAGACTCTTTCTGCAGCTCCTCACCGTACCGGAATACATAGGACATCAGGAAGAGCACAAAGGTATATACGATAAAGGTAAGATCGCTGCCGACGCGGATATTCACACCGCTGACGGTATCCGGGTTGAATACGGCCGTAAAATCCAGGGAATTCGTAAAGATATAATACACGACCGCTTCACCCACGATCCGGATCACACCCCCGGCAAACACCAGCCAGCCCAGCTGTTTCAAACTGTCTGCCACACTTGTATCAAACGGACGTCCCACCTTCATCGGCTTCAGGATCCTGCGGATAATGCGGATACCCAAGCAGGTAAGCGCAAGCGTTACAACGGCTGTGACCAGGCTCGAGAAGACTACCGTTTTCACCAGTTCCGGCGTAACGGAGCTCTCGTTCAGGGTTACAGCGACATCTCCGAACGAGTAGGAAAGCGTGTTGATGATATCCGGGTTCTGCGCGGAAAATACCATTACAAGAACAAATCCCAGCAGCACCAGTGCACATGCGCCCCACAGAATCTTTTCAATAATACTCACAAATACGTCGAGACCTTTTGCTGTTTTCATCATCTTCTCTTTCATGATGCTTCCTCCTTTTCGTCAAACGATGAATATTTATCGTTTTTCGATAACTGAAATATAGCACGCATATACACAGAGTCAAGATATAATTATCGTTTTTCGTTAACTTTTTGTAATTTTACATTAATTTATTTGCGATATCAGAAAAACAGGCTCCTCTGTATCCGCAGAACTGCCCTGCCACTTTCTTAAGTCGCACACCGTTCACTTTCTTATTCAGGTCAGTAACGGTATAATAACAAGGTGGTGGTGCTCTGATGGTAAATTATCCGAACGGCAGCAAAAAGAACTGGAATACACCGGTCTCCTCGTACGGAGGCCGCGGCATGGAGCTCGAAAAAGAGATTTCCATTACCAACCAGTATTATCTGGAAGATGACCGTGCCGTCATCCATAAGAAACCGACGCCGGTGACGATCGTCAAGGTTGACTATCCCATGCGCAGCGCCGCCAAGATCACCGAAGCATATTTCAAGCTTCCCAGTACAACCGACTACAACGGCATCTACCGCGGGAAGTACATTGATTTTGAAGCCAAGGAATGCGCTATCAATACATCCTTCCCTCTGAAGTCAATCCACGCACATCAGATCAAACATCTGGATGATGTTCTGCGTCACGGTGCGATTGCCTTTGTGATTGTCCGTTTCACCAAACTGGAGATCACATACTTTGTGGAAGCGAAGCGCATGATTGAATACATCCGGAACACGGACCGCAGTTCCATCCCCTACAGCTGGTTTGAGGAGAACGGCCACCGTATTCCCTTCAACTATCTGAAACCTGTGGATTATCTGCAGATCGTGGACGAACTTTATTTCAAGGAGTAAATGATCATTCTATGACCAGAAAGAAAACAACCGCACCGGTAAGAAAAGCACCGATCAGAAGGAAACGCAGGCGTGTCAATAAACTGCGTCTGTGGACACTGATCCTGATGGTGCTTGTCGTATGTGAGCTGATCTGTGTATGCGCAGGTCTTATCATGTACGGAAAATGGACGAAGGACAAACCGACCCTGGAAGTCGATGACTTCTTCTCGCAGGAAAGCAGCCACATATATGACCGCAGCGGCAATCTGATTGCGGACGTCGGCACCCAGCTGCGTGAAAACGTCACATACAACGAACTGTCGGAAGCATTGATCGATTCCTTCCTTGCTGTGGAGGACTCCCGCTTCTTCGCACATGACGGCTTCGATATGCCCCGTTTCATCAAGGCCATCCTCGAAAACGTCAAAGCGATCATCATGCGTGACAGTTCCCGTCAGGGCGGCTCCACGTTTACGATGCAGCTGGTCAAACTGACCTACTTCCAGAATGACGAGGCAGGCACCAGCCGAACAAAGGACTTTGAGTACAAAGTGCAGCAGATCGTTCTTGCCCGGGAACTGGAAGAGAAATCCAACAAGAAAGCCGTCTTCGAGATGTATCTGAACAAGATGAACTTCGGCGGCACCGGCAATATACGCGGTATTGAGAAAGCATCCCAGTATTACTACGGCAAGCATGCCGGCGAGCTGAACCTCGCGGAATCGGCCATGCTGGCGGGTGTCATCAATTCCCCTTACTACTACGACCCGCACAACTTCCTTGATTATGCAACAGAGCGCCGCAATACCGTACTGTACCAGATGATGCATCACGGATACATCACGGAAAAGGAATACAGACTCGCTGTAAACATTAAAGTGGAAGACACCCTGATTGATCCCGCCACGGGAACGGGCGGACGTGCCGGTTTCGCAAACCAGAGCTACATTGATACGGTCATCAGTGAAGCGGAAGCGCTGACCGGACAGGATCCCTTCTCCGTTGCCATGGAGATCTACACATACATGGATCCGGCTGCCCAGAAGGTCATGGATGATATCCAGGCCGGCAACAATCCCAATGTTGTCTTCCCGGATGAACTGATTGAAATCGGTGTGATTGCCGAAAACAACCAGACCGGTGAAATCGTGGCAATCGGCGGCGGCAGAAACTACGGCCGCGGCGGCAGTATGCTGCTGAACCATGCCACCAACCAGTACAAACAGCCCGGTTCAACCGTCAAGCCGATCATCGATTATGCGCTTGCCTTTGAATACCTCGGCTGGAGCACAAGCCATGTTGTCACGGACCGTCCGATCATCTACGAAGGAACGGATGTCATTATCAAGAATGCCAACGGACAGTACGGCGGACAGATGCCGCTGCGCTATGCCGTCAGTATGTCCCTGAACACCCCTGCCATCCAGACCCTGCAGAGTGTCATCGACCAGATCGGCTGGCAGGCAGTTGTCGACTACATCCGTAATCTCGGGTTCTCACAGGTCAGTGAAGAAACGTTTGACATCGGCTTTGCCATCGGCGGTTCAAACTTCACCTGCACGCCTCTGGAACTGATGGCAGCCCACGCTGTCCTGATGAACGGCGGCAACTACATCAGACCGCATACAATCTCCAGAATCGTATTCCGCAACGGCATGCAGGATCCGGTGGAACCGCATTACGATGCCGTACCGGTGCTCTCTCCGCAGGCAAGCTATCTTGCCGCAACCCTGATGAACTATGTTGTCTCCGACTACATCTACGCCCAGCCTCTGCGCCGTGAATATCCTGTCTACGTCAAGACCGGAACCACTGACTGGGGCAGCGAAGGTCTGGAATACAATATTCCTGCCGGCGTTTCCAAGGACGTCTGGATGGTCGCCGAAACCGGACAGTATACATCGGCTGTCTGGGTAGGTTATGAGAAAGGCATCAAGGACAAAGACACCTGGCTCGATGATTACAAACTGAACATGAATATCCAGGGCATGATCTCCAATGAAGTGCTCTCGGTTCTCAATGACAGCCTCTATCCGGCCGGTGTGCAGAGACCGGAAGGCATCTCCGACATCACCCACATTATCGGAACATATCCTTATGCATATCCGATTGAGGATATGGATCCGCAGTATATTACTTCCGGTATGATCAAGAGTGAATATGCCGAACTTGCCGCACCCGAATCTGCCGAAGACATCAAGGATCTCACCGAATTCACGGCTGAATACAGTGAAGAAAACGGAAACGTACAGCTGCACTGGGCTGCCTACCCGGATGAAGACAAACTGAAGGTGGCGGAAGACACCATGGATATCAGCCTGTATGCCGGTGAAACCATGCTGCAGGAAGCCTGGGGCAGACGCATCTTCGATTATTCCTGGATCTTCGGTCCCATCCGCTATAAAGCAGAGATCAGACAGAACGGTGAAGTCAAAGCGGAGGCAGTCTCCGAAGAAGCCGACTTCACACAGGATGTAGCGCTTGATCCGGATACCGATACGGAAGCCTGCGGTTTCTACGCATACGAAAACAACGATACCCGCTCCAATGAGGTCTGCGTCACCTTCCATACTCCCAAGGATGAGGAAGAAAAACCGGATGATGAAAATCCGGAGAATCCCGAAAAATCTCCGGCTGCGGAAACCTACAGCGTGCCGAACACAGACGCGGATGTCGGTTATCTGCAGGCATGGTGCTCTGAGAACAGCATCGAAATGCAGGAAGGCATTGACCGGGCTGAAGTCGGTCTGCCGGATGTTGCGGAAACCGATACGAACGTGATCTTCATTGCCGCAGGTCAGGAAAACGAACTGCAGCGTGTCAACGGCCGTACGGATATACCGAAGAACGTCAAACTTATCTGTTACATCTACAAGCAGTAATACATAGTAAAGCCGGCCCCGCAGGACCGGCTTTTCATTTACAGATTTTTGTTTTTCTCACGGCACTCAGCGGTGAACGGACATCTTCCGCATTCCGGACTGCGCGCATGACACAGATATCTTCCGAAAAAGATCATCTGGTGATGGGTCCTGATCCATCTCTCCTTCGGGATCTTCCGGCGCAGCTTCTTTTCAATCTCCAGAACACTGTCATCCGGTTTGGCCAGCTTCAGTCTTTTGGAAACCCTGCTCACATGCGTATCCACAGCCAGTGCCGGTACACCATAGCACTCACTGAGAATCACATTTGCGCATTTCCTGCCCACCCCGGGCAGCGATACAAGATCTTCCATCGTATCCGGAACTTCCCCGCCGAATCTCTCCGTCATGCCCTGCGCCATTCCTTTGATTGCCTTGGCTTTGTTATGGTACAGGCCAAGAGACGCAATGCACTGCTCGATATCCTTCAGTTCTCCTGCTGCCAGGCTTGCCGCATCGGGATACTTTTCAAACAGTGCCGGTGTGACCCGGTTGACCGACGCATCCGTCGTCTGCGCGGAAAGCACCACCGCAACCGCCATCTCATAGTTGTTCCGGTGCTCAAGCTCACACCTGGCATCGGGAAACAGACTGTCCAGTCCCTCAAGAAAGACATCGGCTTTCATCGGCTGTCTCCCTTGCTGGTCAGAACCGACTCAATATATCCGAGACTCATCTTCTGATAGGTGCTGGCTTCCCGGAGCGCATTGAGGATCATCTTACGGTCATAGACTCTGTTCCAGTCACTGATCTTCTGCATTTCCTTCTGGGTCAGCGGTCTTCTGAATTCACTCTCAAACACTTCAAACAGCGGACTGTCCAGGACATTCCTGTCCCTTGCCACATCAGCCTCAAAAAGACCGTCCAGCACAAAGCGGACATCCTTGCTGGAAGCCAGGATCTCCAGATACCGTCTGGCACACAGGATGGAGATGATCTGATCAAGCTCTTCCTGTTTGATACCGGTCTTTGCGGATAAAAGCTCCATGGTGATGGGAATCCTGTTCTCATTGAGAAAGTCGATCATCAGCACCAGCAGTGCTTCCTTTTCGTTCAGACTTAAATATTCCAGATGATCCAGAATCCAGTCCCTTCTGTTTACAAATTTCTGTTCATACCATTTCATATTCTGTACCGTGCGTCTTAAATTATATGCTGAAGAAACGCAGCAGCACAAGAAAAACTGCAGGTCATAATGATCCGACTCTTGTCAAGTAGACAAGGAAAATAAATCACTGTACAGACATCACAAAAATATGGAGGATAGGGTAACCTGTCCTCCATATTTTCATGGTGTCGATTGCGCTTTCTTGTAACATTGCCTGAGTTGAACAT
>JAFUCL010000136.1 GCA_017459725.1 Solobacterium sp.
ACTTGATCAAAGCCTACGAGCGTATTCATTCTTATCCGGTTCAACTGCAGTTTATGTTCTAAGTATTGGAAGCGCCGTGTACGGACCCGTACGCACGGTGCTGTGAGAGGACGGGAGCTAATCACTCCCTCCTACTCGATCGGAAGCTTTGCGTACTGCTTCGGCCAGTTCCTCCGGAAGCTCTTCCGGTTTTTTCTTTGTCTTTTCACACCATGCATTGATGATCTTCATGGCGGTGCTGCGGTAGCTCTCTAACGGAGAAGCAAGCGCATGAATGATGTAGTCATTGCCGCACATAGGTGTCTTCTCCAGCTCTCTTAAAAGGACGCTCAGTTTCAGACCGGTCAGCGGTTCGCTCTGCAGAGTCTCTGCCGTATCCAGCCGTTCTGCCGGTACATGTTCGTGATACAGATTCAGCACTTCATTGCGGTAGTAGGGATCCTCCATGAGATAACGGATGAGGGGGTAATTGCTGCTGAAATCCTGGCGCAGGGCATTCAGCAGCTTCAGCTGATACGGAACACCCAGCAGTACGGCAAGATCCAGGGCTTCCGGAGCCGGTACGGCATTCTGCACCAGCCGGATACAGTCACCGCTTGTAAGCAACGCATCTGCTTTCTTACGCACGTCTTCACTGCCGTTATGCACTTCACACCAGTAACGGATATCAAAGATCACCCGGCATATATCCAGCGTCAGCTTTTCCTCCGCAGCTCTGCTCAGATAATCCTTCATGATCGCTTCACGGTCAGGCAGGGCACTGATATCCCCGCACGGTCCCGGATTCAGCAATGCCTGCAGTATTCTGCCGGCGCCGCTGAAACTCTCACGGCTCATATGATGTTTGAGCAGGGACGGCAGATCACACTTCTCAAGTATTGCCAGGGCACTGTAATTGGGATCAATGCTGTTATGCCAGCCTTCCTTCAGCAGCCACTGTCTGATCTCATCGTTTTCCGGTTTAAGTCTGTCCACGGCATGGATGCGTCCCCAGCCGGTTACTTTGCGTGCCACTTCGAAGATCTCCGTATTGGGGTCCTCCCATGAAAGCATGTTGAAGATGGAAAAGAGGGTGAATTCATCACAGACCGCCATCAGTCTGACCGCCTGGCGGATGATATCCTCCGGATCATCGATCAGGGCCATGATGACCATGCCGAGCTTGACGCTTTCCGTATCCATCCCGCCCAGGAACAGTCTGTTGACCGCAAACTCATAGATGTTTCCGAAATCCAGTTCATCCTGGCTGGTGATGATGCACTGCTGCAGGGCATCCGCCGCACTCAGTGCACGGTACTTTCTGCCTAAATCTGCAAACAGTTCTGCGGCATTCTCTGCTTCTGCAGAAGCTGCTTTTACCGCGGTCAGGATATCATCCTGCATGTCCTGTCCGGGTTCTTTCGCCTGCATGTGATACAGGTATACACCGTCCATGGCACCCGGTGCCCAGCGGTCCTCACCGCCTGTATATTCAGCCGGCAGGGACCATCCCTCCGGCAGTTCTCCTTCATCCGATACACTGTTCAGTATGTACTGGAAGACAGACATTCTTTCTTCGTTGTCCATAGTTGCCTCCTGCTTTAACAGTATACCGTATGCACTGCCGAACCGGCACTTTTTGTATTCTGTCGGAAAGTAGCAGGTATAATGGAAATAACGGAAACGGAGACTGCTTATGGATTGGTTAAATATAACATGGACATTCCTGACCTATGGTCTGACGACCATCGGTGTATGGAAGATCTTTGAAAAGTGCGGTGAGAAAGGATACTGGGCACTGGTTCCCGGATACAGATACTACCGGATGGGTCAGGTATGCGGTTCGGAAGAGAACGGTCTGTACTGCATGGTCTTTGAGATTCTTGCGTATTTTGTTTCAATCGGCATGGAAGTCACCCCGGAAGAGTCCAATGCGGGCATTCTTCTGACGCTTCTGTATATGGTTGCGCATATACCGGCGCTTGTATTTGAAATCCGTGTGGAGCTGGCCATCATCCGGACATTTGACAAGAGCAGATGGTGGATCCTGCCGTATATCGTATTCCCCGGCATTACATCCATGATCTTCGGTTTCCATAAGGACTTTGTGCCGGTCAATCTCGGCCGGTATGACGATGATATTCTGCTGCCGGGCAGAGCACCGGCTGATCTCAGTGCAGCTGTGGATGATGATGAAAGCGATGACGGTCTCGTAGTGCATGTCAAAGCCCGCACCGTAAAGGATCTGAACATCACCCGGTATCTGCTGAAGGATATCAACCTGACCATTCCCAACGGTTCCCTGGTGCTTCTTCTGGGCGGATCGGGAGCCGGCAAGACAACCCTTGTCAATGCCATCATCGGCTATGAACCGGCAGATGCTCTGGTCAAGCTGAACGGCGAGGATATCTACAAGAATTATGAGCAGATGAAATACCGCATCGGCTTTGTTCCCCAGCAGGATCTGCTGCGCGGCAACGATACGATGATGAATACACTGCATGATGCAGCGTTACTGCGGCTTCCCAAAGAGATGTCTGCGCAGGAAATGAAGGAAAAGATCGACAACGTTATAGATGTGCTCGGTCTCAATGCCGGTCAGGATGGTCTTGTTTCCAAGAAATCAGGCGGTCAGAAGAAGAGAATTTCAATCGGTACGGAACTGATCAGTGATCCGGATCTGTTTATCCTGGATGAACCGGATTCGGGTCTGGACGGTGTTATTGCAAGGGAGCTGTATGAGAAGCTGCGGCTGATTGCGGACAACGGCAAGATCGTTATAGCAATTACCCATACACCTGACCGTGTAGCGGATCTCTTTGACAAGGTGATTGTACTGGCCAAGGATTCCGGCAAGGTCGGAAGGCTTGCCTATTACGGATCACCGAAGGATGCGAAGAAGTTCTTCGGCAAGAAGTCCATGGAACAGATCGTTATGGCCATCAACAGCAAAGAAGAAGGCGGCGAAGGCAGAGCGGATGAATTCATTGAGAAGTATGCAAAGCTGACGGGAGAGAGAGGAGGTGCCGGCAATGAGTGAGAGACTTCATTACAGAGGACGTCTGGAACAGATCCGGATCTATCTCGGCAAGCAGCTGCGTATGTTTGTATACCAGAATGACTGGAAGGTTCTGCCGATGGCGGCACTGATCGCAGGTCTTGTCACCTTTGCGGTCGGCAAGAATCTCTTCAAGACACAGGAGGGAACCCTGAGCGGATGCTTTGCATTAGTCTGTGTCTGTATCTGGAACGGCTGCTTCAACTCCATTCAGGTTGTCTGCAGAGAGAGACCTATCATCAAGAGAGAGCACCGCTCCGGCATGCATGTGTTCTCCTATGTGACTGCGCATATGATCTATCAGGCAATGCTCTGTGTGATGCAGACGATTATTCTGATAATCATCTGTTCGATTACCGGTATTGCTTTCCCGAAGACGGGTCTTGTGACCGGTAATTTCCTGCTCGACATGGGTATCTCCATGTTTCTGATTACATATGCGGCGGATATGATGGCGCTGATGATCTCCTCACTGGTGAAGGATACCACGACAGCGATGACGGTCATGCCGTTTGTGATGATCTTCCAGCTGATCTTCTCCGGCGGTCTGATTCCGCTGGAAGGGGCGGCGAAGAAACTGAGTTCGCTTACCCTGGCCAAATGGGGTCTGCAGAATCTCTGTGCACTGGGCAGATACAATGAGCAGCCGATGGTAACGCTGTGGAATACGATCTGGAAATTCCGCAGTATGGTCATCGACGGCGAGAAACCGGTGGAAATGATCACCAACTATATTCTGGACAACAATCTGCTGGATCATGTGCTGCAGGAATCCGGACGCTACAACCTGAATATCCTGTATGAGATGAATTCGGCGAATGTCATGCAGTGCTGGATCATCCTGATCTGCTTTGCGCTTGTGTTTGCTTTCCTGGCCATGGCGCTTCTGAAGCGGATCGACAAAGACAGGAGGTAGGAACTTATGCTTACACTGCGGGGAAGAACATGTGTCATTGCCGGAGGAAGCGGACAGGTCGGCCACGGTGCCGTGAAGGAACTGGTGCGCTCCGGGATGAATGTCGTGATGCTGACACATATGACAGCGGATGCGGAAGCACTGGCAAAAGAACTGGCTGGCGAAAAAGGCAGATGCACGTATATTGCCGGCCGCAAGGAAACCGAAGTATTTGCGGACATATACACGGAATACGGATCGGTGGATGTGCTGATCATCAACACCGGTGAGTTCCTGAAGAAAAGAAATCTGGAAGAATATCCCAAAGAAGAATTTGACCGCAGTATGAACAGACAGTGGCATATCCTGGAAATGATCAATGCCGCCCTGCCGTATCTGCGCAGATCATCTGCCGGAAGAATCATTCTGACCACCAGTGCCTCCGCCTGCATGGGTTTCAATCATGAATCCCTGATGGATGCCATGAGCAGGGGTGCGGAACGTTCATTGGTGCTGTATCTTGCAAAGGAACTTGCGGGTGAAAGAATCACGGTCAATGCCATTGAGAAGAGCGGTATGCTGAATGACCATGAACCGAAGGAAGACGGCTATGATGCCGAGAGTATCATCCCGTATATTCCTCTGGGCAGAAACGGTGAAAGCAGTGAGTTCGCGGCTGCGGCGGCGTATCTTGCCAGTGAAGAAGCAGGTTTTGTGACCGGACAGATTCTGCATGTATCCGGTGGGCTGGCATCATAAAATAAAAGTCCTAATTTGCACTGCGTTGGTAAATCGGGTGTGTAAAGCCTATAATTAATTCGTTCAAGAAAGGGAACACCAGGAACCTTTCAGGAATGAATTAACGCTGGGCTTGGCGGTCCGTTAGTTCATTCCTGAAAGC
>JAFUCL010000137.1 GCA_017459725.1 Solobacterium sp.
ATGTACATGATCCGGACATACTTCCGCTTCCAGTATCATTACCCCTTTCCACTTACACAGTTGCCTCAGTATTCCTCCTATTTCCTGTCTCTTTTCTCCGTAAAATACCTGTCTCCTATACTTTGGGGCGAATACAACGTGATACTTACAATTCCATGTTGTGTGCGATAATGTATGTGTCTCTTCCATGTGTCCTCCTTAATGTTTTGCAGTTGGCAGACCGCATCTTCATTATAGGCTCCGCTGGCAGAGACTCTTCGGTTAACCTCTTTTGAACTCCCGGACTATCCGGGAGTTTTCTATAACAAAAAGAAGAGCCGCAAGGGCTCTTCTTTACTTACTCTTTGGGAAGATAAATGCTGTAGATCGTATTTCCGACAAGCAGCCACTCATCGAGACCGTCTGTCCAGATATAGTCATCCGCAAGGATAATACCCTGCCTGATGAGCTTTTCCAGCTCTTCATCCGTGTACGGTCCGTTCTGCTGACCGTCTCCCTTTGTATAGTACCAGGTCTGTTCCATTATCCGATTTCCCCTCCTTCAGCATTCTCTCCTTCGCCTTCCGGTGCAGGTGTTTCCGTCTGTTCCGGGGTCGGTTCCGGCGTAGGTTCCGCAGTCGGTTCAGGTGTGGGTGTCGGCGTAGGCGTAGGCTCCGGTGTGGGTGTCGGCGTCGGTGTAGGTTCGGGAGTCGGCGTAGGCGTCGGTTCCGGCTGGTTCACGGTATATACCTTCTCGGTTGTATATTTCTGGCTGTTTGAATACTTCTCGGTATCTGACGGGATCGCGGTAATGGTTACCGTATAGGTTGTTCCGTCAGCGAGTTCATCCGCTTTCAGCGTCAGCTCATTGGTCTCAACCGTACGGGCTGCCTGACTGCCGATCACCACTTCGTACTTCGCAGCGTTGGCAACCTTTGTCCACTTCAGCGTCCAGCTGTTGTCGCCGTTGACGGAAGCTTCCAGTCCTTCCGGTGCCTTCAGCTTTTCCTTGACCGTAACAACCTTCGCCTTATAGGTGAATTTGGCGGTTGCTCCGTCGCTTTCCAGCCACTTCTTCGTATCATTCGACATTGCCGTAACATATACCGTGTATTCACGGCCGTCTTCCATATGCTTGGTGTCTTCGATCTTCAGGGATGTTCCTTCCACCTTCTGCACCATGGACTCAATGGCCACATTGTAATAGTCCGCATGTTCAACCGCATCCCAGGTGATCGTCAGAACTTCGTCTTTAAGTTCACACTGCAGATTCTGCGGCGCTGCCAGCTGTTCGGCAGGTGCTTCATACGTGTATGTCACCGTGGTCGGCTCACCATCCGCATACTTTGTCTTATCCTGCACGCTCGGTGTGATCTTCACGGTATAGGTTTCCCCGCTGGTCAGTTTGGTCGCTGACACACTGGCGGAGTTGCGTACGGACTTCATCTTGGTTTCGGGATTCGTTGACAGCGTAATCTCGTAGTATTCCGCATTGGGTACGGCATCCCAGCTGATCTGCAGATTGGTCCTGGATACCGTGAAATGGATATTCTGCACGGACGCAAGTTTGGCGGATGTCTGCGATGACGGAGATTCCGAAACCGTTCCGCACTGTCCGTAGGAATTACTGCCGGCGCCGATGATCTTCTCATCCGCACTGACCGCGGTAAGTGTACCGCCCTTTGCGGCAATGTACTTCAGTCCCTTCCAGTCTTTGACTGCTTCGCTGAGATCGGAATTCCCGGTTTCCAGCAGAAGCTGACCGTCAGAAGTAAGACCGGCCGCAAAGCCTGTTCCCGCAGCTGCCTGCTTCACATTCTTCCATGCATACAGGATGCTTGTCTCGGCTGTGCTGATCGGGTAGGAATCCGCCGTACCGTCTCTGTGCACACCGATGATCTGATCATCCGCAATGGCAAAATATACCGCATCATCCAGGCGTTCGATTGCACCGGAGCTGTTGAATACACCGGCTGTCACAAACTTGCCGTTTTTCGTTTTACCGATGGAAATATCCCTGCCGGCATAGATCTCGGTGATATCTTCCCAGTTGGATACAGAGCATCCGATGGATTCCCCGCTGCAGACCACTTTGCCGTCTTTCTGCAGAGCGAGCACATGTGTATCCGAAGCCGCAATCATGGTGATATTCTCCCAGGCATCCGGTGTTTTATCACTGCCGGTTGTCACCACGGTGCCGTTCTGCTTCAGACCGTACAGGTCATCGCCTTTGGCCGCAATCTGCACTGTCCCGCTGAGTCTTGTTACATCGGGTGCCTGACCTGCCGTGATCAGTGTCCCGTCATCTTTGATGTATGCAGAGAACTTCTCCGCAAGCACGAATCTTCCCGTACTGCCGAGGGCCAGTTTATCCCCTGCAGGTGTGACTGTCTCATCCCTGTTTACGACAAAGAAGAGAATAATGCCCAGAAGCGCAGCTGCCGCAGCCACGGCCGCATACAGCCAGACCGGTTTCTTCGGTTCTTCTTTCTTTGTCTGCTTAGTAACGGTATTGGTGACCGGTTTGGGATCATCAATGATGGTATTGACCATGGTTTCCTGCAGCTCATCCGGGCTGAGGACTCTGGTATGTCCGAGATCCGGATCTTCCGGCGCAGCGGTTGTCTGCACAGTGCCGATCTTCATGGTATGTTCCATGGTATCCTGTGCTTCCGGTTCATCGCTTTCCGCTGTCACTGCCTCGGGATTCAGCAGCTCTTCCGCCACTTCATCCGCAATCGGAATGGCATTGGTATATGCCGGTTCTTCATCCGGATCATCCTGGTTGATATCCTCCGCAAACGGAATATTCACACTTTCAAAGGCAAGGTCCGGATGCGGCAGTGTCACTTCACGCTCATTGTCCGCAAGTTCGGTCAGATTGACTCTGTAGATCGCTGCGATTTTCCTGAGCTGTTCTATCCGCGGGATCGTGTTTCCGTTTTCCCAGTTCATATATTCTGCGACAGGAACACCGGCTTTACCGGCTGCGTCCGCCAGCGATTCGTTGAAGTTTTTTCTCAGAGCTGTCAGTTTTTCAGGTAATCTGTTAGCCATATACTTCTCCTGCAACACGCATATTTTACCGACTCAAAAGGCTGTTTTCAA
>JAFUCL010000081.1 GCA_017459725.1 Solobacterium sp.
AATGTTCAACTCAGGCAATGTTACAAGAAAGCGCAATCGACACCATGAAAATATGGAGGACAGGTTACCCTATCCTCCATATTTTTGTGATGTCTGTACAGTGATTTATTTTCCTTGTCTACTTGACAAGAGTCGGATCATGCTGTTATAACGGCAGTGTTTTTCTTTGACAAGATGAGGGAAAAGACGGTGAAAATTGGACTTTGTCCATTTACGCACAACTTGGCGCAGTGCTATAATTAACAGGCTAAAAGGAGGAACTGAAAATGTCCAAAGTTACAGTAAAAGATATGGACGTTAAGGGCAAACACGTCATTGTCCGTGTAGACTTTAACGTTCCGCACAAGAATGGCGTCATCACCGATGACAACCGTGTACGTGCTGCTCTGCCTACAATCAATTATCTTACAGAGCATGGTGCAAAGGTCATTCTTCTGAGCCATCTCGGCAAGGTCAAGACGGAAGAAGACAAGGTCAAGAATGACATGTCCATCGTCGCTGACTGCCTCGCAGCTCTCCAGAGTGCTCCTGTAAAATTCGTGAACGCTACCCGCGGTCCGGAACTCGAAGAAGCAGTTAAGAATGAAAAAGAAGGCGAGATCATTCTCATGCAGAATACCCGTTATGAACCGGGTGAATCCAAGAATGATCCTGAGCTTGGCAAATACTGGGCTTCCCTGGCTGATCTGTTTGTTGAAGATGCATTCGGATCCGTACACAGAGCTCATGCATCCACAGTCGGTATTCCGAGCAATATCCCGGGCTGCGTAGGCTTCCTGGTTGAGAAGGAAGTTGAAGTTCTCGGCGGTGCGCTGAATGATCCGAAGCGTCCGTTCGTTGCAATCCTCGGCGGTGCCAAGGTCAGCGACAAGATCGGCGTTATTGAGAACCTCCTCAAGATTGCGGACAAGGTTCTGATCGGCGGCGGTATGGCATACACATTCAGTGTTGCCAAGGGCGGCAAGATCGGTACTTCCCTGCTTGAAGAAGACAAGGTTGATCTGGCTAAGGAATTCCTCGCTAAGGGCGAAGGCAAACTCTTCCTGCCGGTTGATACTGTTGTAGCAAATGATTTCGACAACCCGACAGATACAAAGGTTGTTGAAGCAGGTGAGATTCCTGACGGATACATGGGTCTCGATATCGGTCCGAAGACAATCGAACTCTTCCGCAATGAACTCGCAGGCGCAAAGACAGTCTTCTGGAACGGCCCGATGGGTGTGTTTGAGAAGCCTGAATTCGCAGTCGGTACCGAAGAAGTCTGCAAGACTCTCGCAGGTCTGGAAGATGCAACAACAATCATCGGCGGCGGCGACAGCGCAAGTGCTGCAAAGAACCTCGGTTTCGCTGATAAATTCAGCCACATTTCCACAGGCGGCGGTGCTTCCCTCGAATACATGGAAGGTAAGGAACTGCCGGGTGTAGCAATCATTCCGGAGAAATAAGACCATGAGCAGAAAGCCTATTATTGTCGGAAACTGGAAAATGAACAAGCTCAACAGCGAAGCAGAAGAATTCATGCACGGTGTTGAAGCTCATCTCACAGGCGAAGAAAAGGCAGACTACGGTATTGCCGCTCCGTTCACCTGTGTTGCTACATGCGTGAAGAATGCAAAGCACCTGATCGTTGCTGCAGAAAACTGCAATGAAAAGGACAGCGGCGCCTTCACCGGTGAAGTCAGTGTTCCGATGCTTGAAGAAATCGGCATCACATACTGCATTATCGGACATTCCGAAAGACGTACATACTATAACGAGACAAATGCTGCCTGCGCTGCCAAGGCAAAGCGTCTGTTCGCAGCCAACATCACACCGATCCTCTGCATCGGTGAGACCGAAGCTGAATATGACGCAGGCAAGACAGCTGATGTCATCAAGGAAGAACTCACAGGTTCCCTTGAAGGTCTGAGCGCGGATGAAGTATCCCGTATGGTTATTGCTTATGAACCGATCTGGGCGATCGGCACAGGCAAGTCCGCTGACCAGACAATCGCTGAAAACTGCTGCAAACTCGTCCGTGACACTGTCTGCGCTCTCTATGATGCGCCGACTGCGGAAGCAGTTCGCATTCAGTACGGCGGAAGCGTCAAGCCGACCAACATCGCTGAATACATGGCTTGCCCGGATATCGACGGTGCCCTCATCGGCGGTGCTTCCCTGAAGGTTGATTCCTTCCTGGAAATCATTGACGCAACAAAATAACTTCCGTAAGAGCAATCTTCGGAATATAAAAGTTAGGTAGTTATTAATCGAAGGAGGATATGGATTAAAATGCCTGCAATTCTTAGTGTTTATGCCCGCGAAGTAATCGATTCACGCGGCAACCCTACAGTAGAAGCTGAGATCGTTACTGAATCCGGTGCATTCGGACGTGCAATTGTACCTTCCGGTGCTTCCACAGGTGAACGTGAAGCATGCGAACTCCGTGACGGCGACAAGAAGCGTTTCAACGGCAAGGGAACTCTGAAGGCTGTTGCCAACGTTAATGAAAAGATCGGCCCGGCTATCATGGGAATGGATGTTACCGACCAGGCGGCAATCGACCAGGTTATGCTGAAGCTCGACGGCACAGAGTTCAAGACAAAGCTCGGTGCTAACGCTATTCTCGCTGTTTCCCTTGCCTGCGCAAGAGCAGCAGCTGATTTCTATGGTATGCCGCTGTACAAGTACATCGGCGGTGCCAACGCAAAGGTTCTGCCGGTTCCGATGATGAACGTCCTGAACGGCGGCAAGCACGCTGACTCTGCTTCCGACTGCCAGGAATACATGATCATGCCGGTTGGTGCGAAGACATTCCATGAAGCAATCCGTATGGGTGCTGAAGTCTTCCATGCACTGAAGACAGTCCTGAAGAAGTATGGTTACAACACAGCTGTCGGTGATGAAGGCGGATATGCTCCGTCCAGCATCCCGGGCAACGACGGACCTCTGGAAACACTCGGTAACGAAGGCCCGCTGCAGCTGATGACAGAAGCAGTTCTCGCTGCCGGCTACAAGCTCGGTGATGACATCTGCTTCGCTATGGACTCCGCTTCTTCTGAATTCTATGATGAAAAGAAGAAGAAGTATGTCCTGAAGCGTTCCGGCGAAGGCGACAAGACTTCCGAAGAAATGATCGACCTCTATGAAAAGTGGGTTGAAAAGTATCCGATCATCTCCCTGGAAGACGGTCTTGCTGAGAATGACTGGGACGGCTGGAAGAAGCTGACAGAACGTCTGGGTGACAAGATCCAGCTCGTCGGCGACGACCTGTTCGTTACAAACACAACATTCATCAAGAAGGGTATTGAACTCGGTGTTGCCAACTCTGTTCTGATCAAGGTCAACCAGATCGGTACACTGACAGAAACTCTTGATGCTATCGAAATGGCTAAGGAAGCCAAGTATACAGCAGTTGTATCCCACCGTTCCGGTGAGAGCGAAGATACAACAATCGCTGACCTCGTAGTTGGTGTCAACGCAGGACAGATCAAGACCGGTTCCATGAGCCGTACTGACCGTATTGCTAAGTACAACCAGCTGATGAGAATTGAAGATGAACTCGGCCCTGTTGCTCAGTACAAGGGAAAGAGCGCATTCTACAATGTCAAGGCGATCTCCGCTGCACCTGCACCTGCGCCTAAAAAGACAACACGCAAATCCACAAAGAAGTAATCAGTTCCTTTAAGCAGAAGACCGTTCCTCATTCGGGACGGTCTTTTAAATTGCCCGAACTTGCAAAAAACAGGAGGTATTCTATAATTTGGTTAGTTATAACTAACCCAGAATACATATACCCGATACGGGTGGATACAGGAGTTGCGTATGGATATGCAGATTATTACGGGACTGCTGATACCGTTTGCCGGAACGGCAGCGGGTGCGGCATGTGTCTTCTTTATGAAACATGAACTGAATCAGATGGTGCAGAGATCACTGACGGGCTTTGCGGCAGGGGTGATGACGGCGGCGTCTGTCTGGAGTCTGCTGATACCCGCAATGGATCAGGCGGAGCATCTCGGAAGACTGTCATTTCTGCCGGCGGCTATCGGTTTCTGGTGCGGTATTCTGTTTCTGCTGCTTCTCGACAGTGTGATTCCGCATCTGCATATGGATACGGACAAGGCGGAAGGTCTGCCTGCCCACATGGCCAGGACCACGTTGATGCTGCTGGCGGTGACCCTGCACAATATACCGGAAGGAATGGCAGTCGGTGTGGTGTATGCAGGTCTGCGCTCGGGTTCCTCGCTGGTGACCTCCGGCGGCGCACTGGCACTTGCAGTCGGTATTGCCATACAGAACTTTCCGGAAGGTGCGATAATCTCCATGCCTTTGCACGGTGCGGGAAAAAGCAAAGTTTCGGCGTTTGCGGGCGGTGTGCTCAGCGGTGCTGTAGAGCCTGTTTTCGGTGCTTTGACGGTGATTGCGGCAGGGATGATTGTTCCGGCCATGCCGTATCTTTTATCCTTTGCGGCAGGTGCTATGATATATGTAGTGGTGGAAGAGCTTGTTCCGGAAATGGCTGCGGGAGAGCATTCCAATATCGGTGTGCTGGCGTTTTCAGCAGGTTTTACGCTGATGATGGCACTGGATGTTGCCTTGGGCTGAGAACCGCCTTGGGCAAAAACTGTTTACACAGCCCTGCAGGATTGTGTATAATATACGAGCACTGGTGAAAGGAGTACCTTTTCATGCTTTATGCACTGTTAATGATCGTATCTGCACTTCTGATTATTCTTTCTCTGCTTCAGGGTGGAAAATCAGACGGAATATCCGGAGCCTTTACCGGAAACGGAGGCCTGAATCTCTTCGCAAATGTGAAGGAGAGAGGTCCTGAAAAAGTGATTTCGAATGTCACGCTGGTGCTGGGTATTGTTTACTTCGCGCTGGTTATCGCAATCCGTTTGGTACATTAGCAGAACGACCGGTGAGAAACACCGGTTATTTTTTTACGGTTGAAGAATATGAATGAACTTGAAGAAAAAGTATATGAACTGGTCGGAGCTTCCCCGCGGGGAATGACACAGAAACAGTTGGAACATGCCCTGGGCGGAACATCCTCCGCCGATTTCGTGCTGCTTTCCAAAGCACTGGAGAATCTGGAAGAAGACTGCTACGTGGTAAGAGACCGCACCAATCACTATGTAACGGCGGAGAATGCCGGTTATGTGGTCGGTAAAATCTCGGTCAGCCGCAAAGGTGTCGGATATGTGGACCGTGAAGGAGCCGATACGATTGTGCTCTCTTCGGCATCACTCGGTGAAGCAATGGACGGTGATACGGTTGTCGTCAAGCCTGACAAAAGAGGTGATTCCGGTGAAGTCATCGCGGTCAGAAAACATGCGCATACATATGTCACCGGAACCTTCCGTGAACACGGCAGCCGGCTGAAGTGTGTGCCGGATGATGAGAAGATCCAGGCGATGCGCTATTCCATCAGCGTACCGAAGGATCTGAAGACGGTTTCCGGTCTGCGGGTATTGTTAAAGATTGATTCATACGGAGCACTTCTGAAAATGTCCGTTGCCAAGGTGATCGGACATAAGGATGATCCGGGTGTAGATATTCTCTCTATCCTGCTGGAAAACGGCATTGATCCGGAATTCCCGCAGGCAGCTGCTGATGAAGCGGAAAGCTTTGAACAGAGCATCAGTGAAGAAGAATGCATCGGGCGTACGGATCTGCGCGGTGTGCTGACGATTACGATCGATGGTGATGATTCCAAGGACTTCGATGATGCCGTCAGTATCAGTGCGGATGAGACGGGCTGGAATCTCAAGGTTTCCATTGCGGATGTATCGCATTACGTAAGGGAAGGCTCGGCGCTGGACGCAGAGGCATTTGTGCGCGGAACCTCAACATACGCTGTCAATACGGTTGTGCCGATGCTGCCGCATCTGCTCAGCAACGGTATCTGTTCACTGAATCCCGAACAGGACAGACTGGCAATCACCTGTGATATGCAGGTATCCAGGGAAGGACGCATCCGTCACTATGATCTGTATCCTTCCGTGATCCGTTCGGATTACAGAATGACCTACCGCAATGTCAATAAGATCCTGGCAGGTGATCCGGAAACACGGAGAACATATGAGAATCTGATCGGTTTCCTCGAGGAACTGACAGCCTGTGCGGATGCCATCCGTTCACAGAGACATGAACGCGGTGCGGTGGACTTTGACGTGACGGAATCGGAGATCCGAGTCAATGAACAGGGTTTCCCGGTCTATGTCGGTCCGGCAGAACGAGGACATGGCGAACGTGTGATCGAAGACTGCATGATTGCGGCAAATGTCTGTGTCGCTGACCTGATGAAGAAAAATGACTTCCCGTGTGTATACCGTGTGCACGGGGAACCTGATATCAAGAAACTGGCAAGATTCCGGAATACTTCGAAACTGCTCGGTGAAAACCTGACGCTTCCGGTCAAGGGCACACCCAGACCGAAGGATCTGCAGAGATATCTGGAAGAGATCCGCAATGATGAAGCATATCCGATCCTGGCAGGTCTGCTGCTTCGATGCATGCAGAAGGCTGTCTATGACAACCAGTGTCTGGGACACTACGGCATTGCCGAAGCCAGATATCTGCACTTCACTTCACCGATCCGCCGGTATCCCGATCTTGTTGTGCACAGGATGCTGCGCAGATATTACTTCAATAAAAACAATGATCCGAAACAGCTGAAGAAAGACCAGCGGTTTACGGCAGAAGCTGCCCAGCAGTCCAGTGAACGGGAACGGGCGGCAACCGAGGCAGAACGTTCCGCGGATGATATGAAGAAAGCGGAATACATGATGAAGGAAGTCGGCAATACCTTTACCGGCACCATCAGTTCCGTGACGAGTTTCGGCTTTTATGTCGAACTGCCGAATACTGTTGAAGGTCTGGTTTCCATGCAGGCGCTGCAGGATGACTACTATGAATTTGATCCTGACAGAATGTGTCTGCGCGGCGGCCGCAGCGGCAGAGTCTACAAACTCGGTCAGACCGTTGATGTCATCGTGGATGCGGCAGACAAAGAATCGCATACAGTGGATTTCCGTCTGCCCGAACGCAAACAGGAAACAAGGGAAAGAAGCAGGCAGTTCGCTACCAGGTCAAGATCTGCGAAGGCGGCGGACCGCGGCGGCAGAAAGGCGGTAAAACGTGGCAGAAGGAAAAAGTAAAGAAAAGACGGTTGCGCTGAACCGCCGGGCATCCCATGATTATTTCCTGGAAGAGAAGTATGAATGCGGTATTGTCCTGACCGGCACCGAGATCAAGTCCGTGCGTGACGGCAAGGTGCAGTTCAAGGATGCATATATCTCCATCTACAAAGGGGAAGCCTGGATCAAGGGCATGCATATCTCCCCGTACAAATACGGCACATTCTCCAACGTGGATGAGACCCGTGACCGGAAGCTTCTGCTGCATAAGGAAGAAATCCGGAAACTGCATGACAAAGTCAGACTGAAGGGATATACACTTGTGCCCGTACGCATGTATCTGAAAGCCGGCAGGGCGAAGATGGAGATTGCACTGGCCAAGGGTAAGAATCTCTACGACAAGCGTGAAAGCGAGAAGCTGAGAGACGCTAAGCGGGAAATGGAAAAAGCACTGAAACTGCGGGGGTAATACAGATGGAAGAACTGAAGGAACTGTTTGATATTCACTTTGAGAAGTATCCGATGATGCGTCCCGAAGACTGCATCAAGCTGCTGTACCAGGAAGAGTTCGGTCCTTCACATGCCGTACGTAACCGTGATGAAGCGCTGAAGAGCATCCTGCAGGAAGTTGCTGTTTCCCGTGAAGGGGACAGTGAACTGTTTACGGCAGCCGGCAGATGGTTCGTCAGAATCGATCTGCACAAGGCTCTGGAAGTATATACACCGGAGGATGTGGCAGACTGGTTTGTGCGTTCGGCAGGAAGCTGGAACGGTTCCATGGCCGAGTATCTGAAGAAACTGAAGTGGTTTGATGCAAACCTGGATCTGTTTCCGACGTCCTTTACAGCTGATGAATGGAAGGAACAGCTGAGCTATCACAGAGGTGAGGCATATTCCAATGTGCATCACTCCAAGCTGTACAATTCGCTGTATCATCCGCACTACCGCCTGATCCGCAAAGGTATCTGGGAATTCTGAGAGAATGCACTGCATTCTCTTTTTCTCTGCACAAAAAGAAAGAAATCCGGAACGAGGGACTCCGGATTCCAGTCATTTCAGGCTCTCGGCTGCATGCCTTCAGCTTTGAGCGCATCTGCAGGGAATGAGTGAATACGGCTTCAGGAGAACATCTTTTAGAAAGACAGAGTTTGAAGGAGTTAAGCCGCTTCACAGCAGATGGTTAGTTATCTCTAACTGGCTATAATATACAACGCCTGATACAGCCTGTCAATAGAATTTCAGAAAAAGTTAGTTTTGTTTAACTCTTGTTGACATATACCCCCTAGGGGTATATTATACAAGGCAGAGGTGCATGATGGAAAACTGTGAAGAAAAGCATGTAAGACATAAGAAACGCACGGATGCGGAGAAGAAAGCACTGCTTTCAAGACTGTCCAGAATCGAGGGACAGATCAGAGGCATACAGAAGATGGTGGAGAATGACCTGTACTGTCCGGATATACTGACACAGGTATCGGCAGCCACCAATGCGCTGAACAGTTTCAATAAAGTTCTGCTGGCATGTCATATCCGCAACTGTGTTGCCGAAGATATCCGTGCAGGCAAGGATGAATCGATTGATGAACTGGTTTCTGTACTGCAGAAACTGATGAAATAGGAGGATTGAATATGGAACAGTATATAGTGACCGGCATGAGCTGTGCGGCATGCCAGGCCAGAGTTGAAAAAGCCGTGTCAGGGGTTCCGGGAGTGACATCCTGCAGTGTCAGTCTGCTGACCAATTCCATGGGTGTTGAAGGAACCGCATCTGCCGGCGATATTATCAAAGCCGTGGAGAATGCCGGCTATGGCGCCAAGCCGAAGAATGCGGCAGCCCAGACCGTTTCTGCAAGTGCGAAACTGGCGGCTGAAGAGGAAGCTCTGAAGGACCATGAAACACCGGTCCTGAAACGCAGACTGATTCTGTCACTGGGATTCCTGCTGGTTCTGATGTATATCAGTATGGGCCATAATATGTGGAACTTCCCGCTGCCTGCATTCATGGAACACAATCATATCGGACTCGGCATCGTGCAGATGCTGCTGGCTCTGATCGTTATGTATATCAACAGGAAATTCTTTACGAGCGGTTTCAGTTCGCTGCGCCACGGTGCTCCGAATATGGATACCCTCGTTGCCCTGGGTTCGACAGTGTCATTCGGCTGGAGCCTGTATGTACTGATGAAAATGACCGTTATGATCACGAGAGGTACGCCGAACAGTGATCTGATGGATCTGTATCACAGCCAGCTGTACTTTGAATCTGCAGCCATGATCCCGGCGCTGATCACGGTCGGCAAGATGCTTGAGGCTATGTCCAAGGGCCGTACAACGAATGCTCTGAAGGGACTGATGAAACTCGCCCCGAAGACAGCCGTGCTTGTCAGAGACGGCAAAGAAGTTACCGTAGGCATTGATGAAGTGCAGATCGGTGATGTCTTCGCCGTAAGACCCGGTGAAAGCATTCCGGTGGACGGCATCATTCTGGAAGGAACTACAGCTGTGGATGAATCGGCGCTGACCGGTGAATCCATTCCCGTTGACAAAGCAGAGGGTGACAAAGTATCTGCTGCTACGATCAACTCATCCGGTTATATCAGAGCACAGGCAACCCGTGTCGGTGAGGATACAACCCTGTCACAGATCATCAGGATGGTCAGTGATGCGGCTGCCACCAAGGCACCGATTGCACGTATTGCCGATAAGGTATCCGGTATCTTCGTGCCGGCAGTCATTGCGATTGCGGCAGTCACGACAGCGGGCTGGCTGCTTGCCGGTGCTTCCCTTGCGGATGCCCTGGAGCGCGGTATCGCCGTACTGGTAATTTCCTGCCCGTGTGCACTTGGACTTGCTACCCCGGTTGCCATTATGGTCGGCAACGGCATGGGTGCTAAAAACGGTATCCTGTTCAAGACATCCGAGTCCCTGGAAGAAACCGGAAAGGTGCAGATCATCGCACTGGATAAGACCGGCACGATCACCAAGGGAACGCCTAAGGTAACGGATATCCTGCCGGCAGATGGCGTCAGTGAAGAGGAACTGCTGAAAGAGGCATACTCACTGGAACAGAAGTCCGAACATCCTCTGGCACGCGCAATTGTCAGTGCTGCAGAGGAAAAGGGCATTGAAGCATACAGCACCGATGAATTTGAAGTGCTTCCCGGCAACGGTCTAAAAGCAGTGATCAACAACGCCAAGGTATACGGCGGCAACGCCGCCATGATCGGCAGTCTGGCGGATCTGAGTGAGGCCGTGAGTGAACAGGCTGCCTCTCTCAGCGGTCAGGGCAAAACACCGCTGTTCTTTGCCAAAGACGGAAAGCTGCTCGGTATCATTGCGGTTGCGGATGTCATCAAGGAAGACTCTGCGCAGGCTGTGCGTGAGCTGCGGAACATGGGTGTTGAAGTGATTATGCTGACGGGTGACAATTCCCGTACGGCCAAGGCTATCGGTGATCAGGCGGGTGTGGACCGTGTCATTGCGGATGTGCTGCCGGACGGCAAGGAAGCAGTGATCCGTGATCTGCAGAAACGCGGCAGTGTGGCAATGGTCGGTGACGGCATCAACGATGCACCGGCGCTGACAAGAGCCGATATCGGTATTGCCATCGGAGCAGGTTCCGATGTTGCAATTGACTCTGCGGATATCGTTCTGATGAACAGCAGACTCAGTGATGTGGCATCTGCCGTCAGACTAAGCCGGGCAACCCTGCGTCATATCCACCAGAATCTTTTCTGGGCATTCTTCTATAACCTCATCTGCATACCCCTGGCAGCCGGACTGACACCGTATAAGATGAATCCTATGGTCGGGGCAGCAGCCATGAGCCTCTCCAGCTTCACTGTATGCATGAATGCTCTGCGGCTGAATCTCTTCAACATGCATGATGCTTCCCGTGACAAAGCTATGAAAAAAAGAGCGCTGCCTGAGATGCCTGCTGAAGAAAAACCGGCGGATGCAAAGCCGGCAGAAGGAACAGTGACAACGGTTCTGAAGGTGGAAGGTATGATGTGTGAGCACTGTGAAGCAACCGTCGTACAGGCCGTGCAGGAAGTGCCGGGTGTACTGGTGGCAAGTGCCGATCATACCAGCGGTGAAGTCATTATCTCCACAGAGGGCAGCCCGGATCTTGAGAAGATTGCGGAAGCCATTGAAGCCCAGGAATATCATTATGCAGGCGTCGTAGAGGATAAGCCGGAACCGGAAAAAGTCACCGTGCTGGTGGAAGGCATGATGTGTGAACACTGTGAAGCAAGGGTGGTCAAAGCTGCTAAGAGCGTAGAAGGTGTCATTGACGCCCAAGCGGATCATACCAGTGGTGAAGTACACATTACCTATGAAGGCACTTTGCAGGATGATAAAATCAAAGAAGCGATAGAAGCACAGGATTATCACTATGCCGGAATAAAAAAGGAGGATCAGGCAATGAAAAAGACACTTACAGTAGAAGGAATGATGTGCGAGCACTGCGAAGCAAACGTGAAGAAGGCACTGGAAGCAGTAGACGGTGTTGTCTCCGCCTGCGCAGACCGTACAACAGGCAAGGCAGTCGCTGAACTTTCCAAGGATGTTCCCAACGAAGTTCTGAAGCAGGCTGTTGAAGCAAAAGACTACAAAGTAACAGATGTAGCTTAAGCAAAGTACACAGATCAGGGGCGAAAGCCCTTTTCTGTTGCGTACAGCGTAAACTCTGATAGTATAGGAAAGTACTTTTTGGAGGAAGCTGTGAAGAAGTTTATCTGTGACAGACATTTTATGAAGACCGTACTGCGCATAGCGCTGCCTTTGATGCTGCAGCAGCTGATTTCAGTATCGGTCAATCTGGTTGATAACCTGATGGTCGGTTCCCTCGGCGATGCGGCAATCGGCAGTGTTGCGGCCGTGAACAAGTTCTACATGATTGCGGTTTTCGGCGTCAACGGACTGACCGCGGCAGGTGCTGTATTTATTGCGCAGTTCTTCGGGGCACAGCAGGAGCGGAAGATGAAGGAAAGCTTCCGGGTGATGCTGGTATGTTCAGCTGTCATCATGTTTCTGTTTACACTGACAGCTGCCTTCCTGCATGAACCGATTCTGCGCTACTATACGGACGATCCGGCGGTGATTGCGGCGGGCAGTGCATATCTGCAGCTGGCGTTGTATTCCTTCCTGCCGACAGCCGTTACCCTTTGCATTTACAGTGCAATGCGGGCGGTCGGGGAAATGCAGATACCGCTGCGGACATCGGTCGGTGCGGTGCTGATGAATGCCGTGCTGAACTATATTCTGATTTACGGAAAGCTCGGGTTCCCGCAGATGGGCATACGCGGTGCTGCCATGGCGACACTGCTGGCCAGACTGCTGGAAATGGTCTTTGCGCTGTTTATGCTGAAGAGGAAGCCGTTTGCATTCAAGACAAAGCTTACGGAGATTGCGGATATATCTCCTGATCTCTTCAGACAGGTGATTGTAAAAGCAGCGCCGCTGATGCTCAATGAGATTCTGTGGTCGTTCGGTATGGCGACCATCTTCAAGTTCTATGCCTCAAGAGGCAGCGACGTTATGTCCGGAGATTCGATTGCCGGTACGATCAGTGATCTGTTCTTCACGATGTTCGGCGGTATGGCGGCTGCCAGCACGGTGCTGATTTCCACACCGCTGGGTGCCAACCGTCTGGATGAAGCACGTGACAATGCCTACAGACTGATCGGTTTCAGTGTATTCCTGGCGCTTCTGTTTGCGGCGCTGATCTTTGCCTCATCCTTCCTTGTTCCGGTGCTGTATGCGAATGTGTCGGCCGGTGCGCAGAAGGTGGCCATGCAGTTCATACGCATCACCAGTGTCATGTTCTGGATCTATATGGCATCCACGGAATGCTACTTCATACTGCGGGCAGGCGGTGATATGAAGCATACACTGCTGATGGACAGCGGTTTTATGTGGGGGCTTACCATTCCCGTTATGGCGGCGCTTACGTATCTCACCAATGCCGATTACCTGCTGATCTACATTGCCGGACAGATGATTGACTTTGTCAAACTGCTGTTTTCCTACTGGCTGGTGCGCAGGGAGCACTGGGTTGTGAATCTTACGGTTCAGGAGTGATATAATTTAGGCAGGAGGTATCAGCTATGCCTGTATTATCATTGATTCTTGTGCTGATCATCATCGCGGTAATTCTCTTTATGTGCATGAACATTGTCCCGCAGGAAAATGAATATGTTGTCGAACGTCTCGGTAAGTTCCACGCCTGCTGGAAAGCAGGTCTGCACTTCAAGGTTCCGTTCATTGACCGTGTTGCCAGACGTGTCCTGATGAAGGAACAGGTTGCGGACTTTGCCCCGCAGCCGGTTATCACCAAGGATAATGTGACGATGCAGATTGACTCGGTCGTATACTTCAAGATCACGGATGCCAGACTGTATGCCTACGGTGTGGAAAATCCGATCATGGCCATGGAGAATCTGACCGCTACAACCCTGCGTAATATTATCGGCGACATGGAACTGGATGCGACGCTGACCAGCCGTGAGGCAATCAACTCACAGATGCTGCAGACGATCGATCTGGCTACAGACCCGTGGGGTATCAAGGTCACCCGTGTTGAGCTGAAGAACATCCAGCCCCCGGCAGCTATCCGTGAATCCATGGAGAAGCAGATGAAGGCAGAACGCGAAAAGCGTGCGGCTATCCTGACTGCGGAAGGTGAAAAGCAGTCTATGATTCTGCAGGCAGAAGGACGCAAGGAATCCGCTGTCCTGAATGCGGAAGCTGAGAAGCAGGCAACCATTCTCGCTGCTGAAGCCCAGAAGGAAAAGGAAATCCGTGAAGCAGAAGGCCGTGCCGAAGCAATCCGCCAGGTGCAGCAGGCTACCGCTGACGGTATCCGTGCCCTCAAGGAAGCAGGAGCCGATGAAGCAGTGCTGAAGATGAAGGGCTATGAAGCCTTTACAGCTGCTGCCAACGGCCAGGCTACCAAGATCATTGTCCCGACCGATATTGCCTCAATTCTCGGTGTTGTGGAAGCAGTGAAGGAAGGAACAAAATAGTCTATGGAATTAATGTTTCCGATCCTCGTGTTCTGGTTCGCACTCGCAGTCTTTTCAGTGGCACGGAGTGTGAAAAAGAAACCGCGCCGGCCGGTGATATCATCGGACGGACATGAGGTACCGGAAGCACAGGATCTTACCTGTGATCGGTACGGTCATGTCCATGAACCGCAGACGAATGAATTCGGCAGACGCTATGTTGTTCATGAGGATCCTGAAGAAGGATATGTGATTCTGAACGGTGTCAAACGGAAACTGACGGACTGCAGAAATCTGTAACACAGAAGCCGGTGCAGCAATGCATCGGCTTTTATTAAAAAAAGCCGGAAGCATATCCGGCTTTTGATGTGATGTGATCTGGATCAGAATTCGAGATTCTTTCCGCTCTTGGGATCGAACATATGCACTGCGTTCGGTGCAAAGGTGAACCGGACTGTGGATCCGGTACTGAATGTATCACCGTTGAGGTCAAGTGTCGGAACAATGATGATGCAGTCTTTTCCGTCTGCGTTGATGTGCAGATGTACGGAGGAACCCATCATTTCGGAAACGTCCACCTTGCCTGCAATCATAGCGCCCGGTAGGTCTTCCAGTGTAATGTGTTCAGGTCTTGCGCCTACGATAATGTCCTGTTCGGGAACATTGTGCGCCGCAAGATTCTTCTGCTTCTCTTCGGAAGGAACAATCACTGCATCATGTACCTGAACAGCATACTTACCGTCTTTCTTCACCAGTCTGCCTTCAAACATATTCATCTGCGGCATTCCGATGAAGCCGGCAACGAATGTGTTGACAGGAGCGTTGAATACTTCCTGCGGTGTTCCGATCTGCTGGACTTCGCCGTCCTTCATAATAACGATGCGGTCACCGAGTGTCATGGCTTCCGTCTGGTCATGAGTGACATAGATGAAAGTTGTGTTGATTCTGTGTCTCAGCTTGATGATCTCAGCACGCATCTGGTTTCTCAGCTTGGCATCAAGGTTGGAGAGCGGTTCATCCATGAGGAGAACTTTCGGCTCACGGACAATGGCACGTCCGATGGCAACTCTCTGTCTCTGACCGCCGGAAAGGGCCTTCGGCTTTCTTTCCAGGTACTGTGTGATACCGAGAATTTCAGCAGCGTCATTCACACGCTTGGCGATTTCATCTTTCGGTACTTTTCTGAGTTTCAGCGGGAATTCCAGGTTTTCTCTGACTGTCATATGCGGATACAGAGCATAGTTCTGGAATACCATGGCGATATCTCTGTCTTTCGGCGCAACATCGTTGACCAGTCTGTCATCAATGTAGAGTTCGCCTCTGGTGATTTCCTCAAGTCCTGCGACCATTCTCAGTGTTGTGGACTTGCCGCATCCGGAAGGGCCGACAAGAACAATGAATTCCTTGTCCTTGATGTCGAGGTTGAAGTCATCAACTGCGACAACACCTTCTTCTGTTACTTTGAGCTTATATCCTTTTTCCTCTGCAGGTTCCTCGTCCTTCTTGGCCTTCTTGGGCTTGACGGGCTCTGTATTCGGATAGATTTTCTGAATGTGCTTCAATGATACTGTTGACATGAACTGTTTTGCCCCTTTCTCCTTTGAAAGAATTATGAAGCAGTGTGCTGCATGGTTCGAATGGCACCTGCTTTCTGGCACGGTTTTTCACCGTCGTTTAATGTTTTCTGCAGACTGCGTCAGTTTGCGGTTCTGCTGATGTACGTCAGCCATCTGATGCATTCTTCCGTATTCGCAGTGTTTGCGATAATGCCGAGATAGACGGTACTGTCAAATCCGGCTTCGCGGAACACGGCAAAGGAAGAACAATCAACGGCATTGCATTGCTCTTCGGTTACAGACTCATATACATCTGCTTCTCCCAAACTGTAGGCAACTGCATTGTCTTCCAGGATAATCGTATTCGTGCACAGATCCGGCTGCAGTGTTTCATACAGTTCCGGATACTGTTCCGGTATGATATCCAGGTTCAGAAGAAAACCGCTGGAGGACATCAGATCGTATGCTTCTTTGTTCATCAGGGCTATGTCAAGCTGTCTTGCGTTGATTGAAGCAAGCACTTTCAGCTTGGATGCATAGGCGTACTGATGGTTTTCGGAAGACGAATCATCTGAAAGATACAGATCGTCCAGTATGACAATCCTGTACTTTTTCAAATCCCGTTCTGTTTCCAGCAGATAGTGGTCTGTCAGTTTTTCCTGCAGGTCGTCTCCGACGGAAACATTGACAAATGCTGCGCAAAGCACTGTTTCCCTGCGGGTAATAAAGCTGACGGCAGATGATATCAGCACTGCGGCCGCGATAATTGCAGTGATGATAGGCAGTTTGTAATACGTCCAGATATAATCCGCTTTCTGGGCAGTATTCATGAGCCGGTAGGATTTCCGGATTTCCTGTCTTTCTTTCAGTGATGCAGGCATCAGGCGTTTTCCTCCGGTATATAAGAACATACACGGAATACAGTGATGATCAGGAAGGAACTCAGCAATGCGCAGAGTCCTTCTCCGAAAATAGCCAACGGTGTAAATACACTGACTATCAGAAAGAACATCACAGCGTGTATCGCAAATATCAGAATCGTGGAAAAAAGATAACGTGTTCCGATCAGGAATGCGTTTTTCAGCATGGCACCGTCGCTGTTTTCAAAATAGGCAATCAGCGGGAACAGGTAGGCAAGAACAATGGCGTATACGACACAGGCAGCGATGATCAGAGCCATCAGCAGCGTCCAGAACACAGCAGACGCTCCGGCGGATACACTTCTAAGACGGCTTAATACAATCAGATCTGCTGCGAGCAGGGCGCCTGCAGCAAGCATAATCAGCCAGAGTTTGGTGGCCTGTCTGAAGTTGCTGCGGAAAGCACGGAAGAAATCTCTGGTCAGATTTGTTTCGGTATCAGCGGCAATCTTCAGGGTTACCGAATACAGAGCTGCAGTGGATGCTCCGGCTGTTATTACGGGGAGCGAACAGAGCAGCCATAATACGTTCAGCCAGCAGCTGTAGGAAAGCTTCAGTACAGCCTGACTGAATCTGCTGTCATAAGAAACTCGCTAAGGGTTGTCAACAGAAATTGTTATAGATATAAACACGCATTATGAAAATGCGTTCTGTACAGGACGGTTTTCTTTCGGGCTGGTTGTAATGATTATTTATTCGGATCTATAAGCTTCCATGGATCTTG
>JAFUCL010000082.1 GCA_017459725.1 Solobacterium sp.
GCTGGCATATGACGGTGAGAATCTGAGTGCCTACGGTGATGTCGTTGTTGTATCGATCAACCACAGACTGAATGTGCTGGGTTATCTTGATCTGTCTGAATACGGCGAAGAATATAAGCTTTCCAAGAATGCAGGTCTTGCGGATCTGGTTGCCGCCCTGAAGTGGGTCCATGACAACATTGCAAACTTCGGCGGTGATCCGGACAACGTAACGATCTTCGGACAGTCCGGCGGCGGTGCGAAAGTGCTGTCAATGTTCCAGACACCTGCAGCAGACAACCTCTTCAAGAGAGGCATCATGGAATCAGGCGGACCGACCGGTCTCGGCGGAAAAGAGAACGCTGAAAAGGCCATGGCCGCCGGAAAGAAAATGGCTGCCCAGATTGTCAAGAACCTCGGTCTGACCAAGGAAACAATCAAAGAGATCGAAACGGTAGACTGGTATGATCTTGCCCAGGCTGCGATGGAAGCTACCTGGACACTGCGTGAAGAAAGCGGTGAACGCTTCAGCTGGCAGCCGTCCTATGATGGTGAATACTACTTTGGTCATCCGCTGGATTACGGATTCCGGACAGAATCCCTGCATAAGGAACTGCTGTGCGGTTCCGTGCTCGGTGAGTTCTCCGGCAACTTCGACCGTGTCTTCGGCGAACGTGACAAGAACCGCTGGGATGAAGCAACCTGCAAAAAGTACGAACATGAACTGCTCGGTGATGCGGCAGAGCATACAGAAGAACTGTTCCGTGAAGCATATCCCGACCGCAACCCTGTAGATGTCATGTTCATTGACACCAGACTCCGTGCCGGATGCCTTGCCTTCACCAAAGCAAGAGCAGCTGCCGGCGGCAAAGATACCTGGAATTGGCTGTTCAACCTGGAATCCCCGTTCAACTACGGCACCGTACCGTGGCACAATGCGGAAGAACCGTATGTCTTCCACAACGCACAGTACATTGAAGCACAGTATATCCCGGGTGTATCCGAGAAGCTGCAGGACGCAATGTGCAGCACCTGGGTACAGTTCGCAAAGACCGGCAATCCGAACAATCCGCTGATTCCGGAATGGCCGCAGGTAACACCTGACAGCGTTCCGACGATGTGCTTTGATGAAGTAATCGATCTCAGAGTCGATCATGACAAGAAGCTCATTGAGGAATATCCGCCGATCGTCATGCGTTCATTCGCGGGCAGCACAAAGATGAAAGCTGTCTACGGAATCGAACCCAAGAAGTAAAAATCATAACGAAAGTCCTGTCTGAACGGCAGGACTTTTGCGATAGAATATAGTCATGTGGGAATGTCCGGTTGATCACCGGTATTCGTATCTGTTGTCATAATCATTGCGGAACTTCTTTTCCGCTGTTGATTTGTACATAATGACCGTGAAAGCGGAAAGGGAGGATTATTTATGCTTGTTTCAAGAAACTTCGGATCACTGTCAGACGGCCGTGCCGTTACGGCATACAGGATTGTGAACAGCACCGGTGAGTATGCTGAAATCCTGGATTACGGAGGCATTCTGCACAGTCTGTTTATCAAGGACGGCAACGGTCTGCTGCGGGACGTAGTTCTCGGTGCTTCCACAGCGGAAACCATGGGCCGCGGTACAAATGACGGCATGTTGGTAGGAAGATGCACCAACCGCATCAAGGACGGAACATATACCATTGACGGACATGTCTTCCATCTTGAAAACCCGAATCCGCAGATGCAGTTCCTGCACAGCGGCAAATCCAACTTCGGCAGCCAGTTCTTCACCGTTGAGGATACCGGCAGTGCGGATTCCGTTCACCTGCATCTTGAGGATGACGGCAGTGTCGGCTATGAGTGCCTTGTGCATGCCGATGTGACCTATACACTGACAGATGATCATCAGCTGGTGATTGACTATAAACTGACAACGGAAGGCGACACTCTGCTGAATCCGACCAACCATGCATACTTCAACATCGGTTCTCCGGATATCCGTACAAGCATTCTGCAGATCAATGCCGAAACATATGCAAAGCGTACGGAATGCGGTATGCCGGAAGGTGCAGTTGTGCCGGTTGAGGGAACACCGCTTGACTTCCGTAAGGCAAGACAGATGGGTGAAGCAATGACTTGCTGTGGCGATGAGTATCTGTATGATGACAACTTCATCATTGACGGCAAGGGATACCGTGAAATGGCCTGCTGGACATCTCCTGAAGCAAAACTGTCCATGAAGGTATGTTCGGATATGCCCGGTATGGTTGTCTTCGCAGCCAAGTCAAAAGAGCCAAAAACAGGCAAATACGGACAGTCGCTGACCCTGTATCCGTTTGTATGCTTTGAGACACAGTACATCTCCAACGCGGTGAACTGTGAGGCATATGAGAAACCGGTCTTCAAAGCCGGTGAAACACTGGAAAGCCGCACCGCATACATCTTCAGCACAATTGAGTAACACCCTGTGGAACTGCTCTGCAGTTCCTTTTTCTTTCTGTCCGATAACCTGTTAATATTAACGTAATAACTTACAGATTCACACCAGGAGGAAAACAGATTATGGCAGAACGCATCACAGGACATACGGAACTGATCGGATTGTTTGCATACCCGATCCGGCACTCAAATTCACCGGCAATGCACAACGCGGCATTTGCGGAACTCGGACTTGACTATGCATACCTGGCTTTTGAGGTCGGGGCAGACGGCATTAAAGATGCCGTACAGGCACTCCGTACACTGAAGATGCGCGGCTGCAACATTTCTATGCCGAACAAGACCATCGTCGGACAGTATCTGGATGAGCTCTCACCGGCCGCAAAGCTGACCGGTGCCGTCAATACAATCGTCAATGACAACGGATATCTGACCGGACATATCACGGACGGAACAGGCTTCATGGAATCTCTGCGTGACCGCGGTTTTGATCCGAAAGGAAAGAAGATTGTCGTAGCAGGAGCCGGCGGTGCCGGTACGGCCATTGAAATACAGGCTGCCCTGGACGGCGTGGCAGAGATCGTCATCTTCAACATCCATGATGAATTCTACGCACGCGGTGAGGAGAACGTACGCCTGATCAATGAACAGACAGACTGCCGGGCTTCCATCTATGATCTTGATGACAAGCAGAAACTGAAGGAGGAAATGGCTTCCGCATATCTCTTTGTCAATGCCACCAGCACGGGTATGCCGCCTCTGGAAGATATCAATATCATTCCGGATCCTTCCTTCTTCCGCCCCGATCTGATTGTCGCGGATGTACCGTATAACCCCCTCTGCACAAAGATGAGAAAGATGGCCATCGAGGCGGGCTGCACAACGATGAACGGACTGGGCATGATGCTGTTCCAGGGCGCTGCTGCCTTCAAACTCTGGACCGGTATGGACATGCCCATTGAGCATATGAAGCAGGTGCTGCATATGGATGAGGATGAATGACATGACACCCGTAAAAGTAAGGAATATAACGGTCGGTGAAGGAAAACCGGTCATCTGTGTACCGGTCGTGGGAACTGACAAAGAAAGCATCATCCGGGATGCGGCAGACATACTGCATTCACCTGCGGATCTGATGGAATGGCGGGCTGACTGGTTCCATGATGTAAATGACATCAATGCCGTGCTGGATGTGCTGCAGACACTCAGAGAGACCGTCGGTGAACTGCCGGTCCTGATGACCTTCCGTACGAAGGCGGAAGGCGGTGAACGGGAGATATCCGCAGATGCGTATGCAGAGTTGTGTATTACGGCGGCAAAGAGCGGTCTTGTTGATCTTATTGACGCTGAACTGTTCTCACCCAAAGCAGTGGATATCATTCAGGGCGTCCATGAAGCCGGTATTCCCATCATTGTCTCCAATCATGACTTTGAAAAAACACCGGATACCCAGGAACTGATGCGCAGGCTCAGGCTGATGGATCTGCTCGGCGGTGATATTCTCAAGATTGCAGTGATGCCGAAGAGCAGGAAAGATGTACTGACCCTGCTGGAAGTCACTGAAGAGATGTCATCTGTATGCACCAAACCGCTGGTGACGATGGCTATGTCGGGACTCGGCACCATCACCCGGATCAGCGGCGAAATATTCGGATCGGCACTTACCTTCGGAACAGTCTCTAAGGCATCTGCCCCCGGGCAGATGGCGGCAGACCGTCTGAAAGAGATACTCGATGCACTTCACGAGGCGTTATGAGCAATGAGGTTTGTTCATTCCTGCCGATAAGACTATAATCAGAATTGTAGGCAAAGGAGGAATTGCTTATGACTGTCTCCCGTTATTGTATTAAATGCGGTGCACCGCTTCTGGACGGAATGCGCTTCTGTCCCAAGTGCGGAGCTCCCGTAGCAGCCGCCCCTGTTCAGGGAACAGGCGCTCCCCAGCAGACTGTCACAACGCAGATTCCGCAGATGTCCTATCCCCAGCAGCCCGTGAATCAGACGGGCAGTTATACCGCCCAGCATACAACCGCCGGCATCGTACCGGGTTTTCCGTATGACGGATATGTGGAGGAAGATTACCGCAGACCGAGCAGATGGCCGTATGTCGTGCTGGTGCTGGCAATCATTGCCGGCATTCTCGCAGGTCTCTATTACTTCAAACCGGCAGTGCTCAACAGCGGCATAGACAAGATCAATGAGATTGCCCATACCGAATTCAAGCATATCGGTGAAAAGGAACCGGAACCTTCGCCGTCCTCCTCACCGTCCACGGTAATTGCCGTAACCCCGACACCGGAACCGACTGCTGCCCCGACGCCGACCCCGACACCTGCGCCGACTCCCACACCGACGCCGACGCCTGCACCGACAGCGACCCCGACACCGGTTCCTACGGATCCGACATACTTCAATGAAATAACCGGAATCTTTGCGGACTTCTACCAGAGCTATCTGGATGTATACAATACAGGCAGGCTTTCCGAACTGAAGAATATCAGCAGTGATGTATATTCCTTCATGGACCAGCGCCTTGCGAAGAACAACAAAGGATATACGTTCCGCAACCGCACTGTCAGTATCCTCGGCAGCAGCTACAAGACCAAGGAAAACAGTGACGGCTCCATTACCGCTGATTTCCAGGCGCATTTTGAGAATGACTGCTGGCGGACCAGCGATAATAAGTACTATGACAACCAGCCGGATATGAAGGTGACGATGACATACAATCCTTCGGATAAGACCTGGCAGATTGACAAGCTTTCCATGGTTATTGATGCCAAGTATGATAAGAATGATCTGATCATCGTAAAAACGCAGTAACAGGGGGCTCACAGCTCCCTTTTTTCAGGAGGATTCAATATGCGGAAGACCTATGTGACAAGACTGCCGGACAAAGCCGGAGCCTTTCTGCAGGCCAGCAGGATTATATCGGAAGAAAACGGAAACATCGTCAGAGTCAGCTACAACAGAGCACTGGACGTGCATACGCTGTTTATGGAAGTCAATGCGGATGAACAGGCACAGGCAAGAATCACTGACCGGCTGAGGGAAAACGGATATCTTACGGACGGCAATACAGGCACGCAGATCCTGATGACGGTGCTGAAACTCAGGGATGAACCCGGAGCCGTTACCCCGGTGCTGGAAGTGCTGGATAAATACAAGGTCAATATCTCGTATATCAGCTATCAGGCAGACAGCTCAAAGGTGCAGGATTTCAAGATGGGGCTGCTGATTGACAGACCCGATGAAGTCAGCAGTATGATTACTGAGATTTCAAGAATCTGTGAGATGCAGATCTTGGATTATGAAGTAACGGACAGACTGCTGGACGGCACGGTGTTCTACATAACGTTTGCCAATGAGATGCGTACGATTCTGGGACTGAGCCAGGAAGAGACCAATACCGTACTGATCTGCGCCAACCGGATGATGCAGATGCTGGATGAACAGAACAAACCCGTGCTGCAGACATTTGACTACATCCGCAGGTTTGCCTCATTTGTGACCCTGCATAAAGGCGATGGCTTCGATCCGGTTGTCACCGTACATGATGCGGCACCCGGTCTGAAGCTGTACCAGATCGATCCTCCCTGCGGCAGCAACACCTACATCTTCGAATATGAAAACCGTCTGCTCTTTGTGGACAGCGGCTTTGCCTGCTACAGGGATGAGATGGTGGCTTTGCTGAGGCGGATGATCCCGGACTTTGACAATAAAGAAAAGACCGCCTTCATCACCCATGCGGATGTGGATCATGCCGGTCTTCTGGGTCTGTTTGATCATGTCAGTATGAGCGGGGAATGCGCCGAAAACTTTGCCCTGCAGCGGGCCGGTGCACAGGACTTCCGTGAACAGACACCTGCCTTTGAACCGTATATCATTCTTTCCAAGATCATTTCCGGATACACACCGCCGGCAGAGAATCTCTGCGATGTTGTCGGCAGGCGCAGCGGTGATGAACTGTTCGAATACATCGGTTCACGCTCATTCGGGACATGGAACTTTGATTTCTATGAAGGAAAGGGCGGTCATGTCAGAGGTGAGACGGTCATCGTCTGTGAAGAGCTGCAGATTATATTCAGCGGTGATATCTTCGTCAATATCAGAGGTTTCTCGGATGCCCAGCGTGAATTCAACAGTCTGGCTCCGTTCCTGATGACGGGTGTGGATACAGACCCGGCATTATCACGGGTTTCACGGGAAGCACTTACGGAAAAGTATAAGGGAGACTATCTGGTGTGTCCGGGACACGGCGCCAGTATGAAGGGTTTCTGACATAAAGAAAGGGCAGCCTGCGCTGCCCTTTATACTGCTTACTTGTCGAGCTTTTCCTTCAGACCTTCAACGTCAGCTTCGAGGGAATCAACCAGTGATTTCTTCTCTTCGATTCTGCGCTGAATGCTGCGGATCTCATCATAGACATCCGTTTCAAACTCTTTGACACCGAGGTCATCGATTTCTTCACGGAGCTTGGCAATCTGATCATTCTTGCGGGTGATGATATCCTGGAAACGCTTCTGGCTGTCAGCGTGCTTGCCGTTCCAGAAGACTTCCTTGGCTTCCTTGAATGTGTTCCACAGACGGTCGCCTTCTTCCTTGCCGGAGAATCCGGTAGCTTTCCATTCCTTGTCGAGCTCCTTCATTCTGTCGGTAACTTCCTTGGAGAAGTCATTGGAAGCAGCGAGCTTTCTTGCTTCTTCAATCAGAGCGTTCTTTGCTTCAATGCTCTGCTGACGCTGCAGTTCACGTTCTTCGAAGAATGCACGGCGTCTGTCGAAGAAGTCTTTTCTCAGGGCGTTGAACTTTTCCCAGAGTTCTTCATCTGTTTCATGTCCTGCACTTCCGGCAGCCTTCCACTGTGTCATGAGCTCATTGAGCTTGTCACCGGCCTGCTTGAAGTTGGTGATTGCGGCAATCTTGGAAGCTTCTTCAATCAGTTCTGCTTTCTTTTCCTTGGCAGCAGCACGGATTGTATCCAGGTTATCGAAGTATTCTCTGCGCTTTGTATTGAAAGCGTTGAGTGCTTCTCTGAACTTCGCTTCAATCTCGTCATCGAGATGACCGGCAGATCCGATTTCACGGAGCGCACTGCTCAGTTCACGGAATTTAGCCTGTGTGTTCTTCCATTCGGTTGATTCAGTCAGTGACAGCGCCTGTTCCACGATGCTCTGTTTTTCTGCAGCGTTGCGGGCAAAGCGGTCCTGAATGGCATCATACTCTTCGAACAGAGAATTGAAACGGTTGGCAAATTCTTCTTCACGCGGAGTATTCCAGTCGGTCAGGCTGTTCCATTCCTCTTTCAGTGCTTCCATGGCTTCTTTGGCGTCCGGAGCATTTCCTTTAAGAACAGCGTCGGCCCTGCGGCACAGATCCTGCTTCTTCAGGATGGTGCTTTCCATGTCCTCAAGAGCATTCTCTTTGCTGTCGGTGGTGTATTCGATCTCACCGCCGGCAGATGCCGGTTTCTGCAGAGAAAACATACGGTGTTCCCCATTGATGTCAATACCAAACCAGCGTCCATGCCCGTCCTGTGCATCTTCTCTCGGTAAAACGGGATTTCCGTTCTCATCAGTAGCACCATAGAGTACTTCGATTACTTTACCACCGAAGGTCTTGTGCTCTCTGATTTTAATTTTGGCAAATTTCTCATCAAATTCAGGTAATTCAGTCCAATCCATAAGTTGTTCTCTCCAATCCCATATGCTAATCATATGAAGGTACTTTTTTATTGTACTATAGATTTTCTCAAAAACAGAAATTATTCTGCGTAAGTAATCTAAGTTTTATAAGCTAATTTACAATTTTGAGGAAGTCAAAACCATTTTTTTCTTCCATGCGCCTCTGCGGTACATGATGTATGTCAGCACGGCACCGAACAGCCAGGATATAAGCATGGATACAAACATCATCCGGGAGTCACCGGTCGGCAGTTCCGGAGTTCTGGTAATTCCTACCAGAAGGTAGGCAAGCGGGACACGGACGATGACGGAGCTGATCAGGGAAATCCACATTGGGGTAATCGTATCACCGGCACCGCGCATGACACCGGAAAGACACTGGGTGACTTCCACGGCTATATAACCCAAAGCAATGATCCGCATCATACGGTTGGCAAGAGTAACCAGTTCAGCCGTATCCGTGAAGATTGCCATGATGTATTTGCCGAAGATCAGGATCAGTCCGGTAAGAACAGCCGAAACAGTCATGGCAAGTAATGTACCGCGGCGGACGCCTTCGGTGACACGGTCCATACGGCCGGCACCGACGTTCTGTCCGGCAAAGGTTGTCATGGCTGTACCGAAGGAGAAGGCAGGCATCATGACAAAGCCGTCCACACGCATGATGATGACGTTTGCGGCAATGAACTGCTCACCGAAGCTGTTGGTCAGAGACTGTACAACGATCATAGCCATGGAGAAGATAGCCTGGGTGACACCGCTGGGCAGACCGAGACGCAGAAGTCTGGAAAGATATCTGCGGTCAGGGCGGAAGTATTCACGTTTCAGATCGAAGATTTCGGTCAGGGATGCGAGTTTGCGGAAGGCAAGCACGGCCGATACGATCTGGGCAATGACCGTTGCCAGGGCAACACCGGGCACTTCAAGACCGAATTTGGCTACGAAGACATAGTCCAGGATAATATTCAGCACTGTGGCAATCAAAAGATACACCAGGGCGGAGAAGGAATCACCCAGTCCGCGCAGGATACCGCTGAGAATATTGTAGAAACACATACCGGCGGAACCCAGGAACAGAATAATCAGATACCGTTCACACCAGTCCACAATGGATGCGGGTGTGTTCAGAAGATGCAGAAGCGGTCTTGCCACAAACGGCGTAACGATCATGACGAACAGGACGCTGATTCCTGTCGCAAGCAGGCAGACACCGATGGAACGGGAAAGTTCTTCACGCTGTCTGGCACCGAAATGCTGGGAAACCATAATGCCGGCACCTGTGGAAATACCGACAAAGAATACCAGAAGAAGATTTAAAATCGGACCGGCACTGCCGACTGCGGCAAGTGCGTTGTCACCGACAAAACGGCCGACAATGATACTGTCGACTGTGTTGTAAAGCTGCTGGGCTATATTGCCAATAAGCATCGGTACTGCAAAGAGAACAATATTGCGGGCCGGATCACCGACGGTCATATCAATCGGCTTGAACAAGTCTCTGAATTTACCTGTCATAGTTTTGCATACCTCCGTTGTGCCAATGAGGATTATCCTTGTTATTATAAGAAAGCACAAGAGCATTTTGTCATGGATAAGGATTCCGTGATATATCACAACGGAGAAATGATGGGAGAACTGCTGGAAATCATTGCAGGGCTGATCCGGATGACCGCTTGGCCGATGACACCTCCGCCCATGTACGGAGTCTTTCACTGTGCCATGGCAACCGGCGGATGTATTGCCGCATGGATCATGGCAGGACGTGTACGGAAGAATAAGGCAGACAGGAGACTGTTTCACTGCGGGATCCTGCTTGCCCTGATGGAAATATACAAACAGCTGTTCTGTTTCTTCGTGCTGGGTAATGGAATATATGACTGGTGGTACTTCCCGTTTCAGTTATGCAGTATGGCAATGTATCTGTGTCTGGTACTTCCTCTCTGCGGGAAGAAGGGTAAAGAAACGGTGCATTCCTTTCTGGCGTCCTTTAATCTGACCGGCACGCTTGCGGCACTGGTGTATCCGCTGGATATGCTGCGGCCGTACTGGACACTGACAATGCACGGTTTTCTGTGGCATATCATCCTGCTGTACATTGCTTTTGTCTGTATCCGCACAGGTGATGCGGAAAAGGGTTTCGGCAGGGCTGTGGTGTTGTTTGCGGTGATGGCTTTGACCGCAATGGGAATCAATGCGTATGGTGAAGCGCATACCGTGGCGGGCAGCACATGGCCGGATATGTTCTATATATCCCTGCACCATCCCTCCGATCAGCCATTCTTCGGAGCCCTGCGCAGAAGCATCGGGTGCCTGCCGGCCAACCTGGTATATCTCGCAATGATTGCACTGACATCATGGATTCTTGTACGGTTGCAGAAGAAAACGTAATTCCCTTAATCACACTTTCTTATCAGCGCATAAATTGTATTTATGTGTTAGTTATAAATATTATTTATACGCAGATAATTGAAAATGCCTGTATGCACGAATTTATAGCGCCTGTAACCGCTTACCAAAAGTGAAAACAATCACGTGCATATTTTTTTAATTGTTTTACATTTACATAAGATATTTTTAGGTGATAATTAAATTGACTGATTTGATTTCGTGTCTGCACCCAAATAAACTCTTTGTATCAGAGAATATGCGCTCTGCATATTGAGGGGATGTAATGACATGAAAGAAAATAAGCAGTTATTCGAGGAAAGCTCGGTTTTAACCGCTGTCCTGCGGCTTGCCGTACCGACAGTGATCAGCCAGATTATTCTGGTGATTTACAATGTGGCAGATACTTTCTTTGTCGGCCTGACCGGAAGTGATGCAAGTCTTGCGGCTGTTACGGTATGCATGCCTGCTTTCATGTTCCTGTCCGCAATCTCCAATCTGTTCGGTGTGGGCGGATCGGCAGCCATTTCACGGGCTGTTGGAAAAAAGGAGTACAGCCGGGCGGCTGGGGCTTCTGCGTTTGCCTTCTGGGGATGCCTGCTGTGTGCATTGGTATATTCTCTCGGCGCCGTGGTTTTCCGCGGAACGTTTGTGAACCTGCTCGGCGGTTCCGTTCCTGAAGTGCACCGGCATGCCAGCGGATATCTGCTGGTGACGGTAGGTCTTGGCGGTGTGTGTACGGCAATGAATACACTGCTCTCACATCTGGTCCGGTCGGAAGGCAGATCGGCACATGCAGGCTTCGGGATTGCCCTGGGCGGTGTGCTGAACATTGTCCTGGATCCTCTGTTCATGTTTGTCCTCCTGCCAAAGGGCAGGGAGGTTCTGGGTGCTGCCGCAGCGACAGCGCTTTCCAACGTTATTGCATGTCTGTACTTTTTTGCAGTTCTGCGGTATATCCGCAGGCACGGTTCCGTGCTCACCGTGAAACCGGCGGGTGACTGTTTCCGTGACGGCACTGCACGCGAGGTTCTGACAACCGGTGCTCCGGCATGTCTGATGACGCTGTGTGAGAATATCTCCTACGCGGTTCTGGATCATCTCATGGCAGCGCAGGGCATGGCATTCCAGGCAGGTATCGGCGTGGCCAAGAAGATCAATATGCTGGCCCATTGCTTTGTGCGCGGCATGTCGCAGGGCGTGCTGCCGCTTCTCGCATATACCTACAGTTCCGGAAACCACCGCCGTATGCGCAGAGTATTCCTCGTATCGGCAGGGATTTCGGTAAGCGTATCAACCTGCATCATGCTGGTATATCTTGTATTCGCACGCAGTCTGGCAGGAATCTTTATCCTGGGTGACACACAGTCACTGGACTGCGGAACAGATTTCCTGCGGATTCTCTGCATCGGATGTCCGTTCTCTGCATTTGCTTATGCGGTCATATCCTTCTTTCAGGCAGTCGGCTGCAGCAGAAAGTCACTGGTCCTGGCGGTAATGCGCAAAGGTGCACTGGACATTCCGCTCATGTTCATCCTGGCCGGCAGAATACCGGTCTACGGAATTGTTGCAGCGACTCCGGCTGCGGACATCATCTGCTGTATGGCAGCAGCGGCAATGTTTGCAATATGGCTGTATACACTGAATACGGCTAACGGAAAAAGCGGACTGCAGAAATATATCTATCGTTTGATAGGGACAGGAGAAACTCCTCATGCTTGATTCAAAAATCTACACACTGCTGAAGATTGTTGAGACCGGGAGCTACACGCACGCGGCAAAGGAAATGAATCTTTCCCAGCCGGCTGTCAGCCAGCAGGTGCGCGGTCTTGAAAACGATCTGAATACCAGAATATTTGAACGTGTCGGGAATCATCTGATTCTTACACGTGAAGGCGACAAGGTTGTCAACTGTGCCCGGGCTATGGTTTCACTGTATGCCAATCTGAAAACAGAACTGTCCAATGAGGCCATCGGCATCACGACAATGAAGATCGGGATTACGCACACAGTCGAAAGCAACCGGATCTCGGAAGTCTTTGCAAGATTTGCGAGTTCCAGCAGCGGTACAACCATCAAGCTGTTTACGGATACACAGAGTAAACTTAAAGAAAAACTCAGAAACTTTGAACTGGATTTTGCCATCATCGACGGCAATGTCAGCGATCCTTCCCTGAAGAGCACCCAGCTGGACATGGACAGTCTGATGCTGGTGGTTGCCACAGGGCATGCGCTTGCGGAAAAGAGCATTGTCACGGTTGACGATATCAAGAAGGAGAAACTGATTCTGCGGCTGCCGAATTCAGGCACCCGGGATCTGTTCATTGCTTCACTGGAAAGCCGCGGTCTGAGTATTGCGGAATTCGACGTGATACTGGAAATCGACAATGTAGCAACGATCAAGGATCTTGTGCGGCACGGATACGGTGTATCGGTGCTGGCCAAGAGTGCATGCATGGATGAGCTGCGCAAAAAGAAACTTGTAGCACTGCCGATCGAGAATCTCTCCATGAACCGCGAAATCAATATTGTCTACAGTGAGTACTTCAAATATCCCGAGATTCTGAAGGAGATTATAAATATCTATAACGAGATGTAATACCAGCATGGATGACCGGTCTTCTGCAGACCGGTCATTTTCTGGTGCACCTGGCATGGGTAACAGCTTGGCGGTGAAAGTCCGCTACGCACTTGGCAGTAGGAAGCGTTAGCCGAAGGCAAGGGTGTCCATCGTGAGATGGAATCTGAAGGAAGCCGGATGTTTTCGGAGGAAAC
>JAFUCL010000083.1 GCA_017459725.1 Solobacterium sp.
ACCCTATCATCCACTAAGCAAATGATCACGCAGCACTTACTCTTCTGCCTATCAAACAGGACCTTTCACTAAGAATCCTGGAAATTCTCAGTGAACGGACGAGCTTTTCTGCGCTTTCATTTTGCTTTGTACTTCCATTATCTCTGTCATTTCTGCTCTGCATAGGTCCTTAAGACATTAAAAACTCCCCTGACAAAGGGAGCTTTCATCTAAAGGGAACCTTCACTTAAAATTGACCATCAGTTTTCATCGCTTTTCGGATCATTTTCCTTCCTGTACTCGAGAATACAGCTGTGATACATATAGCGCTCCGGTATTTCCAGAATATAGTCCGATAACAGATAGACAAACAGAACCGTACTGACCACCCTTCTGTGCAGTACAAACCCGAACAGAATAATCAGCGGAATCACCAGAACTGTCTCAAATACAAAGTACAGTTTCAGGAAGCGGCTGCTTTCCGCATCCCTCTTCAGCATCGTATTGCAGTACGGACAGAACAGTTCACGGTTCAGCCCGAACGGGTTCGTGTACAGGTCTCTGCCGCATTCCGGACACTTGATCTTCATAATCAGAACAGTGACATCTGATTGCTCTCCTGCAGACCTTTCAGACAGCCGAGCAGTTCAAGCTTCTTCAGAAGTGTGGCGGAAAGCTGGGTGCGTTTGAGAATGTCTTCCTTGGACAGGAATTCACCGGCTTCACGGGCTGCCTCGATGGATCTTGCAACGTTAGCGCCCAGACCGTCGATTACTACAAACGGCGGAATGATCACATGGTTGTCATCGGGATCTGCCATGAATTCGGTTGCCTTGGAACGGTACAGATCGACATTGCCGATTCTATATCCTCTGGCATAGAGCTCTTCACATACCTCAAGAGTATCAAAGAGGGCTTTTTCCTTGTTGGTTGCGGCGTTGGGACCGAAGCGGTCACGCATCTTCTCACTGATTTCCTTCATGCGCTCCTGCACAGCCTCAAGTCCCTTGGTCATTGTCTCAATCTCGTAGGCATCACAGCGCAGCGTCAGATACTGAACATAGAAGTTCCACGGTTCATGAACCTTGTACCAGGCAATACGGACTGCCATCATAACGTAGGCAACCGCATGCGCCTTCGGGAACATGTACTTGATCTTCTTACAGGACCAGATATACCAGTCAGGCACCTGGTGTGCGATCATGTTGGCTTCCTGCTCTTCCGAAAGACCCTTGCCCTTACGGACCTGTTCCATGATGCGGAAAGCATCGATCGGTTCAAGTTTCTTATCCAGCAGGTATGTCATGATATCGTCACGGCATCCGATGACTTCTTGAAGAGGATGTCCCTGCTGAATCAGGGTTTCCGCATTGCCGGCATAAACGTCGGTACCGTGGGACAGACCGGAAATGATGACGAGATCCGAGAAGAGATGCGGCCTGGTCTGTTCGAGAACACGTCTTGTCGTTCTTGTACCGAATTCCGGCAGACCGAGAGCACCGGTTTCCTTGTGGTATACACGCGGATCGGCCTTCAGGGCATCATCACAGTAGAAAAGACTCAGGGTTTCCGGATCATTCATCGGAATGGTCAGCGGATTGGTTTCGGAGATATTGGTCAGAAGTCTCATGGCCGTAGGATCGACGTGACCCAGAATATCAAACTTCAGGACGTTGTCGTGAATGTCATGGAAGTCGTAATGGGTTGTCTTCCACTCGGCGGTGGGATCGTTGGCAGGATACTGCACCGGAGTGAAATCCTCTGCGGTGTATTCTTCCGGGATAATGATGATGCCGCCGGGATGCTGACCGGTGGTGCGCTTGACGTTCTCACAGCCCTTGGCCAGATAATCACGCATCGTACGGCGCATGTTCGGGATATTCATCTTCTCGCAGTAGCCGCTGACATAACCGTAGGCAGTCTTCTCGGCAACGGTGCCGATGGTGCCGGCACGGAAGGCATGGTCTTCACCGAATACTTCCTTGATGAATGCATGGGCCTTGGCTTGGTATTCATTGGAGAAGTTCAGGTCGATATCAGGTGTCTTATCGGCGTTGAAGCCCAGGAACGTCTGGAACGGAATGTTCTGTCCGTTGCCCTTCATCACTGCACCGCAGTGCGGACATACCTTGTCGGGCAGGTCAAAGCCGGACTTGATCTCCGGATCTTCGATCCATTCGCTGTAATGACAGGACGGACACAGGTAATGCGGCTTCAGCGCATTGACCTCGGTGATTCCGGACATCGTGGCCGTAAAGGATGAACCGACCGAACCACGGGAACCGACGAGATATCCGTCTTCGTTGGATTTCTTAACAAGCAGATGCGCAATGTAGTAATGCACACCGAAACCGTTGCGGATGATGTTGTCGAGCTCTTCATCCAGACGGTTCTTTACGATATCGGGTATCTTCCCTTCAAAGCCATACATGCGCATGGCTGTGTTGTGGCAGATCTCACGCAGCTTGTCATCGGAACCGGCAATGGTCGGCGGGAAGGTTCCCTTCGGCACCGGACGGATCTCTTCAAGCTTTTCAAAGATCTTGCGGGGATTCTCAATGACGATCTGACGCACCAGTTTCTCATCCCCGAGCCAGCTGAATGCATCAAGCATTTCATTGGTCAGACGGATATGCTGATTCGGATTCTTGGTCCGCCAGCGCAGTGCATCATCACGGATATACAGCGGATGCGTTGATCCGCCGACACCCTGGCTCATGATATAGACATCACGGAAAATCTTCTGATCGGGACTGCAGTAATGGGCATCACTGTCCGCAACAACGGGAATCCCGAGTTTATTGGCAGCTTTGATGATGCGCATCTGCACATCCTTGATTCTCTGCATATCCGGCACATTGCCCAGTGCCACATATGTTGTATAGCAGTCGAGCGGCTGCAGTTCGGCATAGTCATACCAGGACAGTGCCTTTTCAAGTCTGGCATCATCACCGTTGCAGGCAAGCTCAAATACTTCGTTGTTCTGACAGGATGTGCCGATCAGCAGGTTTTCACGCACCTTGTTGACTTCAGAGCGCAGAACGCGGGCTTCAGCGTTGACTTCCGCACCTTCCTTACCGGAACCTTTGGAGAATACCGCCATCGTCTCGGTATTGGACAGGGTTACCAGATGATAGAGATCATGCAGACCCTGCTTGTTCTTTGCCAGCAGGATCGTATGGCTTCTTCTGACCTTCTTGTAGGCATCATCGTCCTGGATCACGGTCTGCAGATCCGCAATCGTACGGGCGCCTCTCGCAGCGGCATCCTTCATCAGACACAGGAAAACACCGGCAAGTGCTTCCGCATCGTAGTCGGCACGGTGCGCCACTTCATCATCGTAGGCAATGTGATAGAACCGGGAGATATTGCCGAGTCTGTATGCCCTTCTCTCCTTCAGGATGGCACGTGACATATCCAGAGTATCGATCACCGTATTCATGATCGGTTCCCTGCCCATCCTCCGGAGCTCTTCATTCAGGAAGTTGTAGTCGAACGAAGCATTGTGCGCCACCAGCACGGCATCACCGATCCATTCCAGAATACCGTCTGCTTCCTCCGCAAAACTGCGCGCATTCTTCACCATGTCGTTGGTGATATTGGTCTTGGCGGTAATGTACGGCGGAATCGGTGTGGGCGGCTTGATGAACAGCTGCTTGCGGTCAACGATCGTATTGTTGCGTATTCTCACAGCACCGAATTCGATAATGTGGTCGTAGTAACAGGAAAGACCTGTCGTCTCAAGGTCAAAGGCCACATATTCGGCATCATTCATCGGTGTATCGCACTGGTTGTATACGATGGAAAGCCTGTCATCCACGAGATTGACTTCACATCCCAGACCCACTTTGAACTTACGGGTACCATCAGAGCCTTTGAGCAGACTCTGTCCCTGGTTGAAGGCTTTGACAAAGGACTGCACGTCCGCATGGTCGGTGATCACGATGCCTTCATGTCCGAGATCCCATGCGTACTTAACGATACTTGCAGGATCGCACACCGCATCCATTTCACTCATGTTGGTATGCATGTGCAGCTCAACACGCTTCTCGGCTGCCGTATCCGTGGTCTTCTCCGTTTCCAGCTCTTCCATATCATCTGCCGTGAATACGAGATCCTTGGCATATGTGTCATATGTAACGGAACCGTAAAAACGGTAGCGTTTGCCTTTCTTGACCGCATCGATTTCCTCTTTGGTGGTGCGCTGTCCTTCAAAACGCTTAACCGTGATGGCATCCTCACCGTCAAAGACGGAGAGTGTCTGGATCGTACGACCGGTCGTTTTGATGACGATATCCTCACGGTCAAATACCAGACCGTCAAACTGTACATTGCGCATCTGGTCACTGACGTCCTTCAGCGAAATGACATCGAAGTCTTCCTTCTTCGTTCTTCTGAATTTGCGTCTGGGTTCGCTTTCCTGCTTCACCTGCTTCGGTTTTTCCTCATGCACGGGCGGCAGGATCACCTCAAGCTCGGGGATCTCCGCTTCCTCCGGCACATGGGTGCGGCAGGAAAGATGCAGACCGGACAGTCCGATGCGGCTGAGGAATTCCTGCACAGCCTGCAGGTTCATCTGCGCACTGTTGGTCTCCGGTTCACTCGGGAATACGAAACTCAGTGAATGCTCTTCCTCGGAGTATGTGGGCAGACCGTCACGGAACAGGGATGCCATCCCCGAATCCGCATAAAAATCATTCAGATAGTTCATCAGTTCCGTCTGAACGATTTCCTCCTGTTCACTTTCCAGCACCAGCTCCGTCTTGATCTGGGAATGCTTCTCAAAGAAGTCCGTCACCGCATGGTAATCGTCATACGGCAGCGGTTTGGCTGTATGCAGAAAGAGAACGGCTTTATTTTTTCCCTTGTAATAACAGGCTTTGGTAATGCTTGCGCCGTCAATGCTGGCAAGCCTGCCTGCGGGGTCGTCTTTCAGTATGTCTTTCAGATTCTTGCTCATGGCGTCATCATAGCACAAAACCCATGGTAATGTCTGTCTTGACATTCCGGGATTGCTTCCTCCTGCAAAAACAAACGGTGCTTCCCCTCTTTCGGAAAAAGCACCGTACTGTGATTACTTCAGTAAGTTTTTCAGGAACTTGCGGGCCTGTCTGACAACAATATTGGCAGCTTCATTCTGCGCTTTGTTGTACAGCTTCTGGGCGAACTTTTCGCTGGCCGATTTCTGGTTGGCTTTCTTAGCTTCTTCCCTTGCCTTGGCACGCGCTTCCATCTCTTCCTGCTTGGCCTGCTTCTTGGCTTCAGCCTCTTCATCCTTGATGCGCTGTTCATCGGCACGGATATCATCCAGGCTTTCATATGCGCTCTCCGGATCGAAGGCTTTCTCGTACTTGCCGTACAGAGCATCACCGGTCACTGTATTCATAACCAGGGTTTCATCCGCAACATTCATGCTGGACTTCGGCGGCAGAATCTTGGTCTTCTCGACAATCGTCGGAGCACCGTCCTCACCCAGCACGGATACCAGCGCCGTACCGGTCTTCATGTTCGAGATCAGTTCTGCAGTATCGAGGTTCGGATTCTCGCGGAAGCTGTCGGCTGCGAGTCTTGCCGCTTTGATCTCAGACGGTGTATATGCACGCAGACTGTGCTGGATACGGTTGCTGAGCTGGGCAAGCACGGAATTCGGAATATCGGAAGGTGTCTGGGTAATGAAGAATACACCAACACCCTTGGAACGGATCAGACGAACAGTCTGTTCGATCTTTTCCAGCAGCTGTTTCGGTGCCGAATCAAACAGCAGATGCGCTTCATCGAAGAAGAAGACAATCTTCGGTTTATCGAGATCTCCGACTTCGGGAAGCTTGGCATACAGCTCCTGCAGCATCCAGAACATAAATACGGAATACAGGAGCGGATGCTGGTAGAGTTCTTCGCACTCGATCATATTCATGACTCCGAGCCCGCCCTGGGTCATCATCCAGTCATCGATATTCAGACCCGGCATACCGAAGAACAGCTCTGCTCCCTGTGCTTCCAGTTCAAGCAGACGTCTCTGAATCGCACCGACACTCTGTCTGGAGATGTTTCCGTACTTCAGCTGGTAATCCCTGGCATGTTCGGCTACATAGGCAGTCATGGCCTGCAGATCCTTGAGGTCAATGATGTCGAGCTCCATATCTTTTGCAACATGGAAGACAATATTCAGGATACCCTGCTGGGCATCTGTGAGATCAAGCATACGGCTGATCAGCAGCGGTCCCATGTCCTGAATGGAAGCACGCACCGGATGACCTGTCTTCTGATAGATATCGAAGAAATGAACCGGATACTTACGGACTTCAAAATCAGTGATGCCCATGGAATCCAGACGTGCCTGGATACCTTCCTGGGAACCCGGCACGATCATACCGGTGAGATCGCCCTTGACGTCCGCAATCACCGTAGGCACACCGAGTTCACTCAGTGATTCCATGATGACCTTTGCCGTAACCGTTTTACCGGTGCCGCTGGCGCCGGCAATCAGTCCGTGTCTGTTCATCTGTGCCGGAATCAGGTAGACTTCCTTTTCCTCAGCCTTGCCGAGAAGGATCTTGCTGTCTTTGATCATACTTTCCTCCTGTTGCTTACTTTGCCATCTTTTCAAATGCATCACGGGCAGCGTTCTGTTCTGCCTGTTTCTTGCTTGTACCGCTGCCGGTGCCGAGGATCAGATCATCCACGACAACATTCATCACAAACGTCGGCGAGTTGCTCGGACCGGTTTCCGATACCAGTTCATAATGCACCGTACGCCTGTCATCTGCCTGCACGTATTCCTGCAGCTTTGTCTTATAGTCACGGATCACTTCCACGTCACCGGGATGCTTCAGATACGGCAGCAGCGTTTCACTGAGAATGCTGTCAACCGCCTCCATGCCCTGATCCACGTAAAGCGCTCCGAGCAGTGCTTCAAACATATCCGCAAGGATTGCGTCCTTATCCCTGCCGCCGGTTTTGATTTCACCGGAGCCGAGCTTCAGATATCTGCCGAGATCCAGCTGTCTTGCATACATGGCAAGTGCTTTCTCACATACCAGCTGGGCACGCAGTCTTGTCATCTGTCCTTCGCTGAGATCCGGTTTGAGCGGGAATATATGTGCGCTGCTCCACAGCTGCAATACCGCATCCCCCATGAATTCGAGTCTTTCATTGTCATGGATCCCGCGGTGTTCATGCGCGTAGGAAGAATGAATGAAAGCCTGCTGTATCATTTCTTTATCATTGACCGCTATACCGCGGCCATTCAGCCATTCAATAATATCCATTGTTGCCCTCTTAAAAATCAGTATAGCATTCTGCTCTCAGATGCGTAAATGTTTCCTCAGTCCACAAACCCTGCATTGGTGCGGTTCCGTCTGTATACGGACGCGAGCACTTCCTGGTTTTCGGGAAGATCCTGTGCCGCAAAGATCTCTGCCGCATCCTTTCTGGCCGTATTGATGATGTTCGTATCCTCAACAATATTGCCGAGCACAAAATCCGGCACGCCGCTCTGTCTTGTTCCGAGGATATCACCGGGACCGCGCAGGCGCAGATCTTCATAGGAGATCTCAAAGCCGTTGGAAGAGCGCACCAGCACTTCCAGACGCTCAAGCGTATGTTCTTCCTTTGAATCCGTCAGCAGCCAGCAGATGCCCTGTGAGGAGCCTCTCTGCACCCGTCCCCGCAGCTGATGAAGCTGGGAAAGACCGAAGCGGTCCGCATCATAGACGATCATACCGGTCGCATTGACGACATTCATACCGACTTCAACTACAGTTGTAGAGACAAGGATCTGGAAATCATTGCGGCAGAACGCTGCCATGACTTCCTGTTTTTCCTCACTGCTCATGCGTCCGTGCAGAAGTCCTGTCTTATAATCCGGCGCAAACACTTTCCTGAGTGTATTCTCCGTCTTCACGGCATCCCGTGCATCGTATTCTTCGCTTTCCTCCACGGCAGCACATATCACATACAGCTGATGGCCTTCCGCCAGCAATGCTTTGACATCCGCCAGAACGGTGCGGAAACTGTTCTCCTTGATCAGCTCCGTGCGCACGGGTTTGCGTCCTGCCGGCATGGTCTCAATGGTACTGACATCCATATCACCGTACAGGGTTGCCGCCAGTGTGCGGGGAATCGGTGTCGCGCTCATCAGCAGGAAATCCACCATGGTTCCCTTTTCACGCAGAGCCCGCCTCTGCTCCACACCGAAGCGCTGCTGTTCATCGGCCGCCACCATGCCGAGATCCCGGAAGACAACCCCTTCCTGCAGAATACTGTGGGTGCCTATAATCAGATCGATTTCCCCGGCTGCCAGAGCATTGAGGATTCGTTTTTTCTCGGCCGGTTTTTCACCCGAATAGAGCACGGCCGTACGCACGCCTCTGGGCTCCAGAAGCGGACGTATGGAGGCTTCATGCTGACGGGCAAGGATTTCCGTCGGTGCCAGCAATGCCGCCTGTCTGCCGGAGAGAACTGCCGCATACAAAGCCGCACAGGCAACGAATGTTTTGCCGCAGCCGACATCCCCTTGCACAAGTCTGTACATCACATGATCCGAAGCCATATCCGCAAGAATATCATCAATTGCCTTACGCTGGTCCGGGGTCAGTTCAAAGGGCTGATCCTTAATCAGTTCCTCTATCTTACTGCGGTCAAATTCACGCGGTTCCTTTTCAAGCAGAGTGCCGCTTTCTTCCTTCATCATCTGCACAGCCAGGAAGAAACGCAGAAACTCTTCATACTTGATCGTTCTGTATGCCTGCCGGATCTCCTCGGCCGAAGCGGGATTGTGGATCATATGCAGAGCTGTCTCCCGGTGCTCCAGACGGTAGCGTCTGCGCAGTGACTCCGGAATCTCATCGGGGATCCTGTCTTCAAAGGCTTCCAGGGCATGCCGTATACATTCCCGCACGGTGCGCTGCTGTATGCCGCTGCGTACGGAATACACCGGTGTAACCGCAGGCTGTTCCTGCATGCTGCCGGATGTATACGTCATGGCGGTGACCTGGTTCTTGCCGGAATAAATACCGGAGACTGTTATCGTGCTGTTCAGCTTCAGCTGCTTTGCCCACGGACGGTTGTATATCGTCACATGCAGGATCAGATCATCCGTCATCACATCGAACTTGGATACCGACCGGTTCCTTCCGTACCGCCAGCTCCTGACGGCACTGACCACTTCCCCGTCAAAGGTCACTTTGTCCTTCGGCTTCCACGAAGAAAACGGCGCCGTATTCAGCACCTCATAGCGGAACGGATAATATTCAAGAAGCTGCTCTGCCGTATCGATGCCGAGCGCATGCAGGGCTTCGATTCTCTTGGGTGTCAGCTTCAGTTTTCTGTCTTTCAGATCCATGCGGAAATTATACCATCTTCGTACAATGCCTGTACCAAAGAAAAAAAGCGGAGCGCCTTTCAGCACCCCGCTGTTCCTGTTACTCTACACCGATAATGAAGCTGTAGACAGGCTGTCCGCCCTTCTGCACATCAATATCGACATCGAAGTTCTCCTCAATAAAGGAAGTCACTTCAGCGCTCTCTTCATCGGTAGCGTCTTCACCCTGGATCAGGGTAACGATCTCCGACTCATCATCGATCATATCCTTGAGAAGCTCACACGCCGCTGTTACCTTGTCAGCTGCCGTCAGACGGATATCCTTGCCGAAGATGCCCATGTAGTCACCCTGGTGGATCTCCCTGCCGTCAACGGTCGTATCCTTGATGGAATACGTGATCTGGCCGGTCTTTACATGTGCGATTGCTTCGTTCATATTCGCGGTATTTTCTTCCACATCACCTTCGGTATTGAAGTTGATGCATGCCGCAAGGCCTTCCGGAATACTGCGTGTCTGCAGAACGATGATGTCCTTGTCCTCTGTCACCGAAGCAGCCTGCTGAGCAGCCATGATGATGTTGGAATTGTTCGGCAGCAGATAGATATGCTTCGCATTGACTTTGTTGATGGCACTGACGAAGTCCTCAGTGGACGGGTTCATGGTCTGTCCGCCGCTGATGATCACATCTGCTCTGTATTCGGTAAAGAGTTTCTTCAGACCTTCACCGGCCGCAACCGTGATAATGCCGAATTCCTTCTCTTCGTTCTCTGCTGCTTCTTCTTTCTCAGCACTTACTTCTTCCAGAATGGAAGGATGCTGTTCTTCCTGCAGATTGTCGATGCGGATACGGGCAAATTCGCCGTATCTCTGACCGAGGTTCAGCACATCACCCGGGGTGATCGTATTCAGTCTTACTTTGACGAGATCTCCGTCACGGATAATCGTAATATTCTGTCCCATCTTGTTCAGGGAAGAACGGAATCTGTCTTCTTTATACAGATGCAGTCCCTGATCGCTCAGACGCAGAATGAACTCTGTGCAGTAACCGGAGGCGAGCAGTGCTTCTGCTTTTCCTGCCGGCGTGCTCTGTCCTGCCAGGATCGGTGCTCCCTGCAGATATGCACGGAAACCGTCAAAGATGGCAAGCAGACCGCTACCACCCGAGTCAACAACACGAGCTTCCTTCAGGGTCGGCAGCAGCTCCGGCGTTCTGTCCAGGGAAGCCTTTGCTTCCTTGCAGAGAATATCCAGATAATCTTCAATGCTGCAGGCAGGATTGCCGTTGACGTATTCATCCGCAACTTCGGAAGACTCACGCACAACCGTCAGGATCGTGCCTTCCACCGGCCGCATAACCGCTTTGTAGGCAAGCTTTGCACCGTTGCACAGCGCCTGGCTCAGTCCCTTGACATCCAGTTCATCCTTATCACCAACTGACTGGTAAAAGCCGCGGAATATCTGGGAAAGAATAACACCGGAGTTTCCTCTGGCTCCCATAAGAAGTCCGCGTGAAAGAGTTTTGCTGATCACACTCAGCTGTTCGCTGCCTGACTTGTTGATCTCCGAAATACCGTTGGAGAAAGTCAGCGACATATTTGTACCGGTATCACCGTCCGGTACCGGGAATACGTTCAGAGCATCTACTTCCTTTTTCCTGTTGTTCAGGTTATTGCAGCCGCTCTCAAGCATCCCCTTCAATACAGAACCATTGATTTTTTCCATTCAGTCAAATCCTCCGTTACCCGATCACCTGTACGCCCTGTACAAATACATTCACGGCAGTGATCTCCTGCGACAAGGATTTCTCCAGAACATATTTGACTTTTTTCTGTGCTTCCGAAACAACTTCAGATATTTTCACACCAAAACTGACGATAATATACAGATCGATTTCTAATCCGCCGTTCTTTCTGCGGACAACAACGCCCCTGGCCAGATTCTCTTTCTTGAGAAGTTCAGCCCAGCCGTCCTTCAGTACTTTTCTGGAAGCCATTCCTACTACACCGTAGCATTCGGTAATGATACTGCCTGCCAGTGAAGCAACTGCTTCCTCCGAGACAGTAATATTTCCATAGTTCGTCTTTTTTTCGACTGTCATGGTAATCACTCCTTTATCCGTAACATTATATCAAAGATGCACCGCGGGAAAAACCTTTCGTCCGAAAACCACCTATTCGGGCTGTCCGCCGTCATCTGCCGGAAGCTCCTCATCACCGCTTTCTCCGGCCGGTTCTTCACCGTTTTCATCATCCGGAACTTCTTCTCCAGCTTCTTCCCGGCGCTTGCGTTCCTCTTCCTTAAGCACCTCTTCAGGTATCTCCAGGTGTCCTGTCTTGTAGTATCCCTTCATGTAGTGATCCAGGAAGTCTTCATCCGGCATGTCATTGACATACTGGTCGATCGGAATCACGATCTTGTTGCCTTCCTCATCCAGATAGAAGTTGCCCTCTGCGTCCTTATAGTAGTGCTTTACGGCCCTGTCGCCCCACTTGTTGAGCATATAGTCACCGTGTTCATCCAGCCAGTATTCATGTTCCTCAGGCACCTGGTTCCACGGACACGGTCTGGACTGTACAAGCTTATTCGTACTGTCCGCAAAGAAGCAGTATTCCTTGTTCTCCTGCATGGCGTAGTATTCATGGTAACGGTTGAGGATATCGATGCTGAAGTAGTTGGTAAAGAAATAACCCCCCTCACGCATCTGTATCATCAGCGTTTCATCATCGTAGTACAGCGTATACTGCCTGATTTCGGCAATCTCCTCGATCATCCCGCGGTCCACACCGGACAATGCCTTGGTCAGAAGATGCGTCTGATCCTCGGTGTAGAAACCTTCCACAAACGGCACTCTGGAGATAATGTTTGTATATTCGCGCTTCATGCCCACTTCACTGCCGTCGCTCATCAGGAACACCGGACCGTCTTCGTTGTACCGGTAGGCAACCGGCTGGTTTTCCTCTATGGCAATCTGGATGATATTGCCGGGCAGAAGATTGATCCGGGCTTTGGAAATCATCGGATCTTCTTCGATCTTATGCGCAGTGATGGTCGGAAAGGTCAGAAAATATCTGGACTTATACGTAATGCCGGAAAGCTGCTCCACATAATCCTTCGGCAGATAATTGTTGCCGCTGACCGATATGGCCTTCACCCTGCTTGCCGGCAGGAGAAAGTACGTCAGTGTAATCAGCAGAACGGAAAAAACACATGTCCATGCGAAAAGCACGGGCTGTGCAGTCCGGAAATCCATGTTGTCTTTTCTCATCTTCCGCTCATCCAGCAGATGACGGACACCGATCGGTTCGGTTTTGAAATCATCTATTGAGCGGTCTTTTTTTACTGCCAATTGAATTTCTCCACTTCCATATGCAGATCGACACCGTATGTCTCCCTGACTTTTTCTATAATCTCATCTGCCAGTGTAGCAAAATCTGCCGCCGTAGCACCGCCCACATTGACAATGAAGTTCACATGCTTCTCCGATACTTTAGCACCGCCGATCTGTCTGCCGCGGTAACCGATGCCTTCAATCAGTTTCCATGCCGGTGTATCCATGGGATTGCGGAATACACTGCCGGCGGAAGGAAAGTCCAGAGGCTGTGAAGCCATGCGGCGTTCCCTTCTGCTGTCCATCAGACTGCGGATGGCATTCTGATCCTCATGCGCAAGCCTGAAACGGGCCGCCAGAACGATCCACTCGGGATGCTGCTGGAAGATGCTCGTACGGTATGCAAATGCGCATTCTTCGGGACTGAGCCACTCTATTTTACCGTCCCTGTATACGGAAACACTGTCCACGATATCCGCAACGGAACTCTTGTATGCACCGGCATTCATGAAGATAACACCGCCCACCGTACCGGGTATGCCGCTGGCAAACTCCAGTCCGGAAAGACCGTTCTTCATTGCTTCATATGCAAGGGCAATAATGGATGCCCCTGCTTCAGCCGTTACATATTCCCCGTCAAAATAACAGTCTGTAAAATGACGGTCCAGACGTATAACAACACCTTCAAAAGGACGGTCGGCACAGAGCAGGTTGCTGCCCTTTCCGATCATCTTGTAAGGTATACCGTTTTCTGCAATCACCCGCATCAGGCCTTCCAGTGACAGAAAGTTTTCCGGATATGCCACATAGCGCGCATTTCCGCCGATCCGCAAGGTTGTCATATGTGCCAGCGGAACGTTCTCATCCACCTGTGCGTAACGTTCCAGCAGTTCTCTATAATCATTCATGTGCTGTCAGCTCCTTCAGCCAGTCGATCATCCGGTATGCTGCATCTCTGCGGCCAAGCTGCAGTGCATTCTGCTTCAGAAGCATCCGTTCCTGCTTATCATGCATCAGCCGGTTGACTTCTGCACTGAGTGTTTCAGGTGTCAGATCCTTCTCTTCAATCATTACTGCGGCATGACTGCGCACAAGCTCCATGGCATTGTATACCTGATGGTTGTTAGGTACATACGGACTCGGAATCAGCACGGATGCTGCTCCGATGGCTGTTATTTCAGCAAGTGTGGTGGCACCTGCCCTGGTCACGGACAGCTCTGCTTCCTTCAGCATGGCTGCTCCGTCCACATACGGCACAATCTTCACCAGATCACTCTGACACTTAAACTCATAATCATTTGCTTTGCCGGCCGCGATCAGCACCTGGAAGTCCTTATCAAAGAGCGCACAGGCTCCATCAAGCACCTGGGCAACACTGCTGCTTCCAAGCGACCCCATCATAAACAGAACAAAAGGCAGATCCGTACGCAGACCGTAGGATGCCGCAAGACCCGTATACTTAGTATCAGCTGCCAGTGAACTCTCCGGATTGCCGAGCAGCCGCACTTTGTCCTTCGGGAACTGTTCAAGATTCGTTTCGTAGCAGCCGACGATCGCATCCGCATACTTAGCCAGCATCTTGTTCGCTTTTCCCGCAAAGGAATTCTGTTCATGTATCATGGTCGGAATACCGAGACGGTGGGCAGCCACGATCAGCGGCACACTGATGTAGTTTCCGAATCCCACACAGGCATCCGGTCTGTAATCCTTAAGCATTTTCTCAACTTTGCGCTCCGCTGCGATCAGTGACAGCACGGATTTCACTTTGTTGATCCAGCCTCCGTACGTAGACTTCATACGCAGACCGATAAACTGGTAACCATGGGCAGGAATCAGCTCCGCTTCCATACGGTCATCCGAACCCACAAAGATAATATCGCAGTCAGGTTCCTGCTTTTTCAGAAGATCCGCAAAAGCAAGAGCCGGATTAATATGTCCGCCGGTACCGCCGGTTGTTATCATTACTCTTTTCATCGCACAATATTCTACCATAATTAGATGCCTTGCGGATACAGGACATATACAAGCGCCTATGCACCGCATACGAAAAACAGGACATGAATAATCATGTCCTGCCTGCTTCACTGCCTGTCTGGCTGAGAATATGATCGATCTTCTCCCAGAGCGGATCCATACCCGTCTTCTTCTGCGCGGAACAGATCACACAGCTGTCCTTACGGATACCCAGCTCTCCGGCAATCGTATCGACCGATTTCAGCTGCTGGCCATACCCGAGCTTATCACTCTTTGTACATGCCGCAATCACCGCCAGATGCGCATCCCTTGCATAGGCAACCATACGCTGATCATCCGCATTCGGCACCCTGCGTATATCAAGCACAAGCACCATTGCCTTCAGATTCTTACGGCCGCGGAAATACGGTTCCATCAGTTCACCGAACATTCTGGCTGTATCACCGCCGCCCTTGGCATATCCGTAACCCGGCGCATCGGTCAGCACCAGCCTGCCGTCTACTGTAAAGAAGTTCAGCAGTCTGGTCTTACCCGGGGTCTTGCCTTCATAGGCAAGATTCTTCCGGTTTACCAGCGCATTGATCAGTGAGCTTTTGCCCGCATTTGACCTGCCTGCGAATACCACTTCCGGCAGATCGGATTCCGGCCAGTTCTGACCGGCACCTGCAGAAGCGAGCAGTTTCGCTTCATGATACTGCATCAGTGCACCAATGCTTCCTTCAGAACCTGAGACATTGTCTCAACCGGGCAGAAGGTAACATTCTTTCTGACTGCTTCCGGAATATCATCCAGGTCACGCAGGTTTGCCTTCGGAATGACAATCTTGGAGATACCGGCACGGTTGGCCGCCAGTGATTTCTCACGCAGACCGCCGATCGGCAGAACATTGCCGCGCAGCGTTACTTCACCGGTCATCGCAAGATCGGAATATACAGGTGTATTGCTGAGGGCGGATACCAGTGCCGTCGTCAGGGTAACACCGGCAGACGGTCCGTCCTTCGGTACTGCTCCTTCCGGTACATGGATATGAATATCATGCTTACTGAAGAATTCAGGATCGATCTTCATTTCCTCTGCATGCGCCTTAACATAGTCCAGTGCGATCTCGGCAGATTCCTTCATGACATCACCGAGTTTACCGGTCATCACCAGTCTGCCCTGTCCGGCAAAGTAATTTACTTCAACCGACAGCACATCACCGCCGAATGCCGTATACGCAAGACCCGTAACAACACCGATCTGGTTTTTCTTTTCCTTCATGCCGTACTCGTAGATATCCTTGCCGAGCCATTCATGGATCAGCTTTTCTGTTACGGTTACTGTCTTCTTCTCACCGTTGAGAATCGCCAGTACGCTCTTGCGGCACAGGGAACCAATCACACGTTCCAGCTGACGGACACCGGCTTCACGCGTGAAGTGTCTGATCAGGTATGTGATTTCCTTGTCGCGCAGTCTGAACTGATGTGCCTGCAGACCGTTGACACCAAGCTGCTTGGGAATCAAGTGTTCCTTGGCAATATGGAGCTTGTCAACTTCGGTATAGGACGGCAGTTCAATGATTTCAAGACGGTCCTGCAGCGGTGCAGGAATGTTCTCAAGATAGTTCGCTGTTGCAATAAACAGTACCTTGGAAAGGTCATACGGTTCTTCCAGATAGTGATCGCTGAAGAACTGGTTCTGTTCGGGATCGAGCACTTCCAGCAGTGCACTGCTCGGATCACCCTTGTAGTCATAGCCGAGCTTGTCGATTTCATCGATCAGGAATACCGGGTTAATGACACCGGCCTTCTTCATGCCCTGAATGACTCTTCCGGGCAGTGAGCCGAGATATGTTCTGCGGTGACCGCGGATTTCTGCTTCATCACGCACACCGCCGAGACTCATCTTCACGAACTTGCGTCCGAGGGAACGGGCAACGGACTTGGCCAGGGATGTCTTACCGACACCCGGAGGACCTACCAGACAGATGATCGGAGAATTCAGACTCTTGGTCATCTGCTTGACAGCGAGGTATTCCATAATACGCTGCTTGACTTTTTCAAGACCGTAATGGTCTTCATCGAGCACAGCATGGACTTCCTTCAGGTCCTCATTGTCTTCGGTCTCCTGCCACCACGGTACTTTCAGCAGCCAGTCAAGGTAGGATCTCGAAACACTTGCTTCACCGCTTCCGGCCGGCAACATCTCATATCTCTGCAGCTCTTCACGTGCTTTTTCCTTCACATGATCCGGATATGGGTTCTTCTCGATCATTTCACGCAGTTCTGCCGTATCATCCGTGATGTTGGAGACATCGCCGAGTTCCTCTTTGATGGCCTTCAGCTTTTCACGCAGATAGTATTCCTTCTGGGAATCATCGATATGTTCCTTGACCTTATCGTTGATATTGGCCTCAATGGCGGAGAATTCCTGCTGCTTCTGCAGCTCCGCAATGATCATGACCATACGGTCATTGACATTCGTCATTTCAAGCAGCTTCTGCTTTGTAGCAGTTTCCAGCGGGAAATACTGTGAGAACTGGTCGGTCAGCGTAATGGCGGAAACACCCTGGGTCAGCTGACTGACAATATCAGCCGGGAATGCGGCGGAGAGATTGCTTACCTTCTGGAATTCGGCAATGACCTTCTTGACCAGTGCCATCTCTTCCATCTGGCTTCCTTCCACTTCTTCCATCGGTTCAACCGTCGCCATCATCATGGTTCCGTTATCTTCCAGATCAATGAGCTTCGCACGCTTCATACCGGTGAATGTCACCCGCATAAAGCCTTCCTTGCGCCGTACGATCTTGATTTTGCTCAAGGTGCCTACACTGTACAGGTCGTCCTGTTTCGGGTCATCGACCATAATGTCGTTCTGACATACGATCCAGACCATCGAATCATAGGAACTGCCTGCTTCATTGACCGCATTGACCGATTTATCTCGGCCAACCTCGATCATGACATCCTGCCCGGGGAACACGACGATTCCGCGCGTGCAGACAGCCGGTACTCTCAGCGTAATGTGTTTGTTCATGCCGTACCTCCTTTATATATTGCCATTTGGATAAAATAAGACGCCGGGCGTCTTATTTTATTAGGTTATTCGGTCTTTTACTCAGCAGATTCTGCCGGGGCTTCAGGTTCTTCCGCCTTCTCTTCACGCTTGAAGAGAACACGGTTGGCAAGTTCTTTCACCTTGTCAAAGGCCTGACGCTTGGCAATGTCTGACTTGACGATGTCCTTGTCAAGCTGTGACTTGACTGCTTCCAGTTCCATCTGATACATATCAGCGATGTTCTGGAATTCTGTTTCAACTTCCTCGTCAGTCGGGACAATGTTTTCGAGCTCGGCAATCTTGTCCAGGATCAGACGGTTGCGGACTGTCTTCTTCGCATCCTCTTCATAATCCTTGGCAAGATCTTCGATCTTCTTGCCCATCATCTTCAGGTACTGCTGGATATCCATACCGTACTGCTGAATCTGGGCAGCCATCTGATTGACCATGTTCTGCTGCTCTTCCTGTACAAGAACATCCGGAATATCGATTTCAGCTGTCTTTCCGAGTGTCTCCAGGAATTCAGCATCTGCTGTATTCTCAGCAAACTGCTTCTTGCTTTCTGCCAGTCTTTCACGGATCTTAGCCTTCAGATCATCAACTGTTTCCACGCCCGGAATGTTGACATCCTTGGCAAAATCATCATCGACTTCAGGCAGAACCTTTCTGGTTACATCATGTACATGAACCTTGAAGACGACATCTGCGCCTTTGAGGTCCTCTGCGTGGTAATCTTCCGGGAACTTCAGGTTCAGTTCCTTGTCCTCACCGGCCTTTGCGCCGACGAGCTGTTCTTCAAAACCCGGGATAAATGCATGGCTTCCAAGTGTGAGCTTGTAGTTCTCAGCCTTGCCGCCTTCAAACGGAACACCGTCCTTGAATCCTTCGTAATCGATTGTAACCGTATCACCGTCTTCAGCTGCGCCGTCAACTGTTTCGATATCGGAGTACTGTTCTCTCATGCGGTTCAGCTCGCTGTCGAATTCGCTGTCGCTTACTTCCACATCTTCGATTCTGTATTCAAGTCCTTTGTATTCGCCGAGTTTTACTTCAGGCATTACAGCGAATGTATAAGCGAGTTCTACATGATCGCTGTCGATGTTTCTGATGTCTACATCCGGACGGGAGATCGGTTCAACACCCGCCTCCTGCATACCGGAGATCAGCCAGGCATTCATGTTGTCCTGTACAGCCTGTACCTGACGTTCACTTGCCGGAATTCTCTGATCCAGTATCTTCTTCGGTGCCTGACCTTTGCGGAAACCGTTGATGGTGACATTTGCCGCCAGTTTGCGGAATGCCTTCTCACATGCTTCCTTCCATGTGTCGCCGTCTACGGTGACGATCAGTTCACCTGTTGATTTCTCTTTTAATGTCCAATTTGCTGCCATTTTATCCGAGGCTCCTTTCAGCTAATTTAACTAACCTATAAAGTATAGCAGAGTTCGAACGCTTGTGCCATACAGGAACAATTTAGCACTCTGAGCTTCGACCTGCTAATATACTAATACCAGTTCTTAGCACTGTCAATAAATAAGTGCTAATTCATTTCCTTTTTTCCGAGGCATCCATCAGTCCGCTGATTTCCGCTTCCACTTCCTCCGCCAGGCTTTCTGCTTCATACTCTTCATAGCTCAGCGGCAGATACAGATATGCCTTGTGCACAAGAATCATACGGGCCAGCTGGAATGTGCTCGGTTCCTTGGCATAACACTCTTCCAGCAGCTGCATCGTCCGCAGGAAACCGCCGCTCTTCATCACCGGCACCACCGCATCTCCCCAGAATGTATATTCAAGACCGTCACGCTTCAGCGTAAACTCTTCCGCAATCTCCTGTTCGGCAATTGCTTCGACAATCAGGGCAGCTGCTTCCGGCTGCGGTTTGTTGCCCAGCCATTCTCTGATTGCGTCTGTGCAGGAGCGCAGATTGCGGTCGGCCAGACTGTCGGCTGCCGCCAGCTGTACATGCGGCTTGTCACTGTTCAGCTTCGCCAGCAGATCTTCGGAGGCTTCCTCCCCGCGCGGAGCTTTGTTCTCACTGAGGGCATACGCAAGATCTTTCTTTAACTGCTGCAGCTGTGCTTCCGCTTCCGCCGGAATATACGGCATGCCCAGTTCCCTGCGCACCATGTATTCCGCATCGCTGTAGCGTCCTTCTGCCATCGCTTCTCTGATCTCACTCAGTATTTCATCATAATACCCGCTCATATAACGCTCCTGTCTGATGCGCTTTATATTACCACAGATCCCCGTGAAGTCATCCCGTGCTGCATCCTGCATATAATCAAGAAAACCGCATTGCTGCGGTTTTCCTATTAACAGATGGCGTCCTCGAGGGGACTCGAACCCATGACCACTCGCTTAGAAGGCGAGTGCTCTATCCAGCTGAGCTACGAGGACAGCAAAATTAGTATAGCAGGTTTTTTTATTATTGCAACGAAAAAGGATAATACAGCCGTTCGACCTTTACATTCTTCCCTTCCAGCGTAATCCGCATGTACGAAGACGGTGAACCGTCACGGTTGCGCCAGATGCTGCCGGGATTCAGAAACCGCACTCCATCGATCATACGGTCATCATAACGGTGTGTATGTCCGTAACAGACGATATCGCACTTCTCTTCCTTTGCTTTCCTGAGCATATCGTCATAGCCGAAGCCGCAGTAATAGCGGTGCCCGTGGGTAAGCAGGAAACGGTGGCAGCCTATAGTAATAGTAAGAAAATCCGGATATCCCGGATCGAAATCATTGTTTCCCTTCACCGCAGCATAAGATGAAAGCATAGCATACGGAAGTTCGCTGTCGCCGCAATGAAAGAAGTATTGTGCCTCCTGATGATGCAGCGGAACATCATATACCGCCGACTCCAGATCGTGGTTGTCACTTATGAGGATGATAACCGTTTTGTTTTTCATGCGCACATTATAACCGTTTTTAATGTTTCGTGGTAGTTTTTGTAAAAATAGAGTAAAATTAACTTATGAAAAGCTTATATCCTTACAATTACTGGATTCTGTACGCAGCCATTGTTCTGCTGATTGTATTTCTTATTCTGACGCTGATGCGGGCAATGCCCCTGCTGAAAGCACTGAATACGATGAAAGGTTCCCTCAATGGAATCAACACGAATACGGCAAGTCTCACCGGGAAGCTGCAGACCATCATGCCTGCCGAAGATCCGGATAAACCGAAGAAGAAACTGCCGATCAGTGCTTCACAGATCATTGAAGGCATCATGCTGCTGAGATCCATCCGGAAGAACTACCGCAAAGCCGATGGTTCCGGTCTCAAACAGGTAAGAACATCAACAAGTGAAGTCATTAAAAAGAGAAACAATGACAAACAGATCCAGAAACATCTGAAAAAGATTATCGGGAAGTAAAACACCGGAGTGAATCACTCCGGTGTCTTTTCGTATTGTGCTTTTCCGTATGCCGCAAACGTAATGCCCTGCTCCTTAAGCTGTGCCGCAAGATCTGCACCGATATAGCGCCAGTGCATCGGTTCATACCGGCCGTCTTCACCGCCGTATGTCATGACAAAGCCGAATTCCCCGGCATGTGCCCGCAGCCATTCGTTCTGCTCGCACTTTGCTTCATATTCCTCACTGATGCCGCTGATGCCGAAATCCACGGCCAGACCGAGCTGGTGTTCATCGTGACCCGGGAAGGAAACGGTATTGCCGGTCTTATCTGAAGCGAGATAGCGTTCTTCCTGCTGTTCATAGGAGACATAGCCTTCCATGACTTCCAGACCGCCGCACCCCTGTCCGCTGCGGAAGTTCTTTTCCGCCGCACCGCAGAGTTCCTTGAGAGGCTCCTGTATCGTTTCGGCTACGAAGATATCGTGATCGGTACCGTTGGGCACGGCTTCATCCAGTACCTGCAGATTGCCGGGTTTGCGCACACTCACGGTATGCTGCTGATCCAGCCAGCAGTCTGTATTGCCGGCATTAGCCACCAGATCTGTTCCGGGTGAATAATGATCGCCGTTGACCAGGAAGCTGTGCAGCTCATCATACTGATAATGCCCCAGGAAGAGAATCAGATCATCCACGGTCATGTCGTTTCTGGTTTCCTCAACCATTTTTACGATTGCCGCCGGACTTTCCTGCCATGCATATTCACTGAGCTTCTTGTATTCCGCCGCATGGTAGATACTGAAACCCTTCTCCTCAATAAATGCTATGAACATGTTGGGAGGAATCGAGTACTCGATAATGTACTGGATCTCTTCTTTGGTCAGATACTGTTTGATCTTCTCACGGCTCTGTCTGTCCTTATACGGATATCTGGACAGGGAATCATACTTACTGTTCATGACTCCGATGCAGAAAACGGCAAAGAGCGCAACGAAAGCGACGAATACTTTCGTCAGGATGTCCTTCTTTCTGCCTGTCAGCACTTCCGCGTCCATTACCGCCATTATATCATTCCTCCGCATGCAGCGCTTCATACACTTTCGCTGCTGTATCCGCAGGCACGACTTCGGCGATTTGCTCCTGTGTTGCATTCTTCAGTCCGGTGAAGTTTCCGAATGCCTTCAGGAGCTTTTTCTTCCGTTTCGGTCCGATGCCTTCGATTTCATCAAGTATTGATTTCGTCTGCGCCTTGGAACGCAGCTTCCGGTGATATGTGATTGCCGTACGGTGCACTTCATCCTGCATTCTCGTCAGCAGGAAAAACAGACCGCTGTTCTTATCAATATCGAACGTATCCCCGTTTTCATCCATCAGCGCATTGGTATTGTGATGATCATCTTTCACAAGACCAAGAACCCGGATCGGCAGATCCAGTGCGCGTATAATCTCCAGAGCCGCATCAATCTGTGTCCGGCCGCCGTCCACCAGAATACCGTCAGGCAGTCTGCCGTTTTCCTTCATCAGCCGGAAATAGCGTCTGTATACGACTTCCTTCATGGAGTCAACATCCGAATTGCCGGTATGCAGTTTGTACAGACGGTAGCTCTTCTTGTCCGGATATCCGTCTTCGTATACCACACAGGATGCGACCGTAAACTGACCGCTGATATGGCTGTTGTCGAACAGCTCAACCCTGCGCATCTCACCGCCGGCCAGTTCCGATAATTGTCTGACGGCTTCTTCGGTGACTTCCTCCTGCCTTTCCGCAACATCGAATTTCTGCTGCAGCTGACGTTTGGCATTCTCAAGACACATATCGATCAGCTTCTGCCGGTAACCCTTCTGCGGCTGGAAGATACGCACATCCAGCACTTCTTCCAATACCGAGATATCGACATCGGA
>JAFUCL010000084.1 GCA_017459725.1 Solobacterium sp.
GCAGGACCGTTATGAGAAGGTCGATTTGTTCATCAATATGGCACTGAATTCTTCAAATGTGGTGAAATATCGGAATGTAATGTCCAAAAAATCCGCTAAATAAGCCATTCAGTACCAACGCAGTGCAAATGAGGACTTTAAAGTAAACCACCGGAACAACAAGCGGTGCTGCAAAGAACGCAGCAAGAATTAAATCACCCATATTTTTTCTCTTACTTTCCCAGGACTCATGTTTCATGAGTATTACCTCCCTGGGATTTCTGCCCTTTCACCAGTAATACTCACAGGACCCGGAAAAGGTTACACATCCTGCGGAGATTTTTTACTCCGCAGATCACAGACAAAAAAAGACAGGCATATGCCTGTCAGAACGGTAACTTGATCTTCTTGATTTTCTTTACGATGGGTTCGACCAGTCTTTCACCGTCTCTCCTCCATCCGTTTTCGGTTTTCTTTCCGCAGTACGGACATTTCTCAGCCCGTTCCGGAATGCTTTTCCCGCAGCGTTTGCAGATCATGGCAGTACCTCCGATATCTGGTTTTATTATAGCTTATTTCGATGCACTGTGCTGCAGGTCAGCGATATACTTCTGCGCCGCATTGTGCAGCAGGATCATCGCCGAACCGAGCAGAAGACCGCCGACAATATCCGTGAACCAGTGTACGCCGCACACCAGTCTTCCGATCACCGTTACAGCCGCAATCACCAGACATGCACAGTTGACCGCAATCATCACATTCCTGTTCTTCAGCCGTTTGCGGAACTGCGGCACAGCCGTAATCATAATGAACAGCACAACCATGGTATGCGAAGACGGGAAGGAAGCTTCCAGACCTTCATCCAGGATAACCGGCCGGTAATTGATCACACAGATCTCGAAGAATACATACAGCAGGATCACTGCCGCATAACCGCATCCCAGTACGTAGAGATCCATATCGACCTTGCGCAGATTCTTCCTTGTAATGAGCTGATAGAGACCAAGACATGCAAATCCTGCTGCTGTAAGCAATGCAATCTTGCCGAGCACATCGGTCAGTTCATACAAGCCTTCATGCACACCGAACAGCTGATGCACAGCGTTGTTAAGGGTCGCAAAACCGATCTTGGTGCCTTCCGGACCGATGGCCTGCACGTCGATTGTTTTGATTCCTATAATCAGCAGAACAAACAGGACCAGCAGAATCACTGCATTTCTGACTTCTTTTGACATTTGTTTCATACTTTACACCTTCTCACCCCATTATCATAACCGCCGCGCGGAAGATTACAAGTAGCCGGCATCTATCCTTAAGGATTCAGACGGAACCTCTGTTCTGTGTGCATATGTTTACCCGATACGTTATTGACATATGTCATTAATGGTGAAATGATATTTCTGACATATGTCAGAAAGGAAATACCATGCCAAGACCATTCCGGTGCCGATGGATCGAACAGCTGCCTGTTTACCGCAGTTTTTCACCTGACGACACTGCCGCATCTGAAACAATCTCCGTTACGGTGGATGAATTTGAAGCTCTGAGACTGCTGGATTATGAGGGACTGACACAGGAAGCCTGTGCTTCCCGGATGAACATATCCCGCACCACCGTTACAGCAATTTATGAGAGTGCGAGAAAGAAAATCGCTGACGCTCTGGTAAACGGAAAAAGAATTCTGATCACCGGCGGACACTTTGAATATGCCCCGGTAAAAATACAGCAGACAATTGCAGAGAAAGGAAACAATACCATGAGAATCGCAGTGACTTACGATAACGGACAGATCTTCCAGCACTTCGGACGCACCGCTCAGTTCAAACTGTATGATACCGAAGAAAACAGAATCGTAAACGAACAGATCATTGATACCAACGGAACAGGACACGGTGCTCTTGCCGGTTTCCTGAAGGCAATTAATGCTGATGTTCTGATCTGCGGCGGTATCGGTATGGGTGCTCAGACGGCGCTTTCAGAGGCAGGCATCCGGCTTTGTGCAGGTGTGCAGGGTTCCGCTGATGAGGCCGCTGCTGCCTTCGCAAACGGAACATTGGTATATGATCCGGCAGCTTCCTGCGATCACCATGGCGAAGGGCATGAATGTTCCCATCATGAAGACGGTGACTGCCGCTGCCATCATGATGCATAAGAACGGTAAAGGAAATGCACTTACTCGCTGAACTGTTTCTTACATTCGCTAAAATCGGGATATTCACCTTCGGCGGCGGATATGCCATGATTGCCCTCATTGAAAACAGCTGTGTGGAGGAGAAGAAATGGATCACGCATGATGAGATGATGAATATCACCGTCATTGCGGAATCCACACCCGGACCGATTGCCATCAACTGTGCAACGTTTGTCGGCTGCAGACAGAAAGGACTGATCGGGGCAATTGCGGCCACCATCGGTATCATTCTTCCTTCGTTCCTGATCATCTTTGCTGTTTCCCGGTTCCTGGATCACTTTCTTGAAATCACCTGGATTGCCAATGCCTTCCGCGGTATCCGGATTGCGGTCGGGATCCTGATTCTCGATGCAGGTTTGAAGATGTTTAAGAAGATGAAGAAGAAACCTGCGCCGCTGACTTTCATGATCTGTGCGGCTGCCGCTATGCTTGCGGTCAGCTTCCTTTCCCTGAAGGTCTCTTCCATTGTCATTATGATGACAGCCGGTATCATCAGCCTGGCTCTCTTCCTTGTGCAGAAACAGAAAAGAGGTGCAGGAATATGATACTGCTTGATCTTTTCCTGGGGTTTCTCAAGGTCGGCTGTTTCGCTTTCGGCGGGGCGTATGCCGCAATTCCGCTGATCCGGGATATCGTTCTTTCCTACGGATGGCTGGATGAAGAGATGCTTGCATACATGATTGCGGTCAGTGAAAGCACACCGGGACCGATCATGGTGAATCTCGCCACTTATGTCGGCAGTTTGCAGGCAGGTCTTCCGGGATCGCTGATTGCTACATTCGCCGTTGTGCTTCCGTCATTCATCATTATTCTGCTGGTTACCGAACTGCTGAAAACAGTACTGGATCATCCGTATGTGCAGGCTGTTCTGCGCGGGGTAAAACCTGCCATGATCGGCATTATTTTCTCTACAGGCATATACATGATTCTGAAGAACGGCATTGTGATACAGGGAGGTTCACTGTTACTGCGGCCTTTGTTTCTGACCTTGATTCTTGGAATTATATACTTCGGTTCGCGGAAGATCAGGAAACCGGGCATCTCCCCGATTCTTCTGATCTGTATATCCGCCGTGGCAGGAATCATCTTATACGGAGTGTGAAAGACCATATGAAAGCGGGACTTTGCGTCCCGCCTTTTTGTATCTGTCAGATCAGTACTGGTGTTCCTTGTCCGGCAGAATCTTCCACAGGATAAGAATCACACCGATCAGGATGATTCCCGCAATGATATATGCCGGATTGTAAGAACCGTACATGTCATAGATTCTTCCCGAGAAAATCGGACCGATGACACCGCCCAGTGACAGCAGCGCTGCCAGCGGACCCATAATGGCTCTGTAATCCTTTTTGCCGAAAACCGCAGGAATTGTCAGCGGCAGCACAACTGCCCCGAAGATACAGCCGAATGTATTGCCGAACAGAACCAGCAGCAGCGCTTGCAGGAACCTGCAGAAATAAAGACCGACCAGAGCAAACAGCAGCGATATGCATGCCAGTTCAAAGGCAATACGCACACCGGCACTGTCAAATATACGTCCCAGCAGAATCTTGCCGCCGGCAAGCACCAGCATGCCCAGACTTACGAAATTAGCACTGAAGGCCAGAGAATACCCGCTGTCCTGCAGATGCGGTGATACCGAACCGTACATGGTATTCATGGAAATACCGGTTAATACCACCAGGACACACAGCAGCCAGAACTTATGGGATCTGCGGGCTTCCGCATAAGTGATACCGGTGTCTTCCCCGCGCGGGGCTGCTTCCTTGGCACCCGGACGCAGCGGATCGGTATACGGTTTGAGTCCTTTTTCCTCCGGCGTCAGCTTCAGCACAAAGAAGATGCACGGAACCGCAAGCAGCAGGATGAATCCGGCCAGAATACGGTATGTCATCCGCCATCCGTATGCCGTGATCAGCTGTCCTGCCAGAGCATTGAACAAGGCGCCTCCGAAACCGGAACCCATGGAAGTAAGACCGAGGGCCAGTCCCACCTTGTCACGGAACCAGTTGTTGATCAGGAACGTCAGCGGCAGGGTTGTCACCAGGCATTCCGCCACACCGTTGATGATATGCGTCACATACAGCATCCAGATATTCTGCGCAAAGCCGTTGGCAAAGTAGCACACCACCATCACTACGATCGCAGCCTTCATAACCTTTACGATGTTGTCCTCTTTGAAGATCCTTCCCGCAAATGCCGAGGCAAGCATCGTTCCGAGGTTCATCAGCGACTGCATGGTGCTGACCGACTGTCTTGAGATGCCGAGATCCTCACTGATGGGTTTGATAAAGAGTGAATTGCAGTTGTACACAATACCCATTGTTGTTGCCATGACAACGCATCCGGCTGCTACAATCAGCCACCCGTAAAACATCTTTTCCTTTTTCATACTGTCTTCTTTCTGTTGTTACTGTTCCATGTTGTATATTGCACTGACTTCTGCTTTACTGCCGCCGATGAAGACAACTGCCGCACCGGCACAGAGCAGTCCGTACAGCAGGACTGTTGTTCTTGTGGGAATCAGATTGGTCAAAGCACCGGCAGTGATTTCACCGGTCAGCGAACCCATCGTATTCAGCATATTGAACGCACCGTTGAATCTTCCCTTCTTCTCATCCGGCACATACCGCTGGGTACTGGATACACGGATCGTATAGCTGGTAATGCCGAGCATACCCGAGCAAAGCATGAACACCGCCATAAGCGGCACCGGCAGATACAGCAGGAAACCTTCAATCAGACTGGTCACTATATATACAGTCAGGGCAATCGCATACTTTTTCTTCACCGGTATTACATGACGGTAATGGAACATACCCGCAAGTCCCCTGCCCAGGGTTGCCATTCCGAATACGATCATATACAAATATTCCCCGTTGGGGAAGGTCAGCTTGAAATACGGCAGCAGCAGTACACTCGTGCATCCGCCCATCAGCGATGAAACCGTAAAGTATGCAGCAATTGCCAGCAGTCCCTTTTCACTGTGCAGATACTTCAGGCCTTCACGGATATCCGCACCCATCTGCTTCACTTTATTCGCTGTCTGTACGGTTGCCTTCTGTTTGTCCACATATTCCTCATGGTGACGGATCTGTGTCTCCATCACTGCCGCAGTCAGAAAGCATACTGCATTCACAGCCAGAATCGGCGCAATCCCCAGCGTATTGTAGAAGAATGTCGCAACCGGAATCATGACCATGGACAGGGTTTCCAGCACACTGGCAATGGAATAGGCCTTCTGGTAATTGCCCGGTGTAATCAGCAGCGGATAAAAGCTCTGGTAGGCAACCATGTAGATACTGTTGATGGAACCGACCAGGAATACACCGCAGGCCAAGAAGGCAAACGAAAACCAGCCCTTTCCCAGAATAAACGCTGCCATCGCATAAATACATGCACTGATGAAATCCAGCGTGTAGATCGTTCTTCTTCGGGAGAAACGGTCCATCAGCGCCCCGGAGAGCACCGGCATGATCAGCTGCGGCATCGTATACAGCACGATATAGATACTGTACAGAAACGGCGACTGTGTATAATCCAGAACCAGCAGAGACAGTGCAAATCCCGACATGGCATTGCCGAACATCGAGACAACACTCCCGATTGTTATGATCGTAAAGTCCCTGGTCCAGAGGGTATTCTTCTTTTCAGTCATGTGCTAATTATAATCTCTGCCGCCGTAAAACTAAATGAAAAAGAGCCGCATGACAGCGTCACACAGCTCATGTTCATTCAGTTCTCTCTGCTATTCGAGATGCCAGTCCATGAAGTCGATGATTGTTTCTTCTACATCTTCCTTGATGTCACCGTAATTATGAATCTCATGGCGGTATCCGGAATACAGCTTTGTCTGCACATCGGTATGTCCTGTATCAATCAGATCATTGGATACCTGATAGACACCTGCACCGTACTGTCCGCAGGGATCCTGGTCTCCGGCAATATTCAGAATCGGCAGATCTGCGGGAACCTTCTCAGCCCATTCCTTTCCGGTGATGAAGTCATTCATCTGGATGAAATCAAGCCATGCCCCGTTGGTGGTCGGCTTGGTGAAGGCATCAAACGGATCCGCCGCATGGTCTCTCTGTACAAACGGATCATGGCAGATCCATTCATTGCCCAGTTTGACTTCCTCCGCAATCCTGTCGAACATCCAGCCCATGACCTTGCCGCCGAGGGACGCATCCACACTCTGTCTGCCTTCCTTTGCGACCAGTGCTTCCAGATCCTTGATCAGCTCCTTCTGTCCCGGGAACGGCGCCACCGTACCGCACAGCGTAACACCGGCAAGCTCATCACCGTATTTGGCAATATAATCCCTGGCAATCATGGAACCCATACTGTGACCGAAGATGAAATACGGCAGATCCGGATACATATCACATACCAGATCATGCAGAGTATGCTCATCCTCCATCATGGTATGCGGACCGCCGTCACCCCAGTCACCCCATGTATTATTCAGGATGGCCGTAGCACCGTGACCGACATGATCATCCGCCGCTACAATATAGCCTGCATCCATGAACGCTACGATCATATGCAGATAGCGTCTTGAATGCTCGCCGAAACCGTGGATCAGCTGTACAATACCGGTCGGTCTGTCCGCCGGCACATAGACCCATGCCTGTACTGTATCGCGTTTGTTGTACGACAAAAACTGAAGTTCATGCAGCATAATGATCTCCTTTCGCGCTTCTGCGTTTCTTCTGATTTCATTATAACTGATTCACTTCAGGATTCTCTGCATATCTTCGGGAAGATCACAGGCAAGCACTGTTTCCCGGCCTGTTTCCGGCATCCGGAACACCAGCTTTGCACAGTGCAGCGCCGGTCTGTATATATGCGTACAGTCACCGCCGTACAGCCTGTCTCCCAGCAGCGGATGTCCGCATCCCGCAAACCCCGCTCTGATCTGGTGTGTTCTGCCGGTCAGGATCACAACCCGCAGAAGCGACATACCGTCATACTCCTGCACAACCTCATATTCCGTCACACACTGCTGACCATCCGTATCATACTTGCGGCGGTGATTGCGGGCATCTTTGCCCAGGGCAAATACCATGCGGTCCTGTTTCTTTTCAAATATTCCCGAAACAGCAGCCAGATATTCCTTGTGCAGAATACCCTTGTCTCTCTGTGCGGATAAAGCAGCTGCACTCTTCCGGTTCTTCGCATACAGAATCACTCCGGATACATCTTTGTCCAGCCTGCCCACCGGTGAAGGCACATGATCCATGCCGCACACCCGCATCAGCAGCGTACCCATATCATCATCCGGATGTTCCTTCGATGCATGACACGGCATCCCCGCAGGTTTACAGACAACGACAATATTCTTATCTTCGTACAGTATGTCCGGCTTTTCCGTTGCCTGCAGTGCTTTCCCGCTGTCGGTTCCGGTGAATGACAGTCTGATTACATCCCCTGCCTTCACTTCTTCCGTAAGCCTGCAGGTTTCTTCGTTCAGCTGTATGCCGCGGGTATAATTCAGCCTGCTGATCTGCCGGCGTGAATATCCTTCTTCCGCCAGCACTCTTTTGACCGCAAGACCTGCATATTTCTCCGTTACCGTTATTTCCAGTATTTCCGCCATATCCGTATCCTTCGCACCCAGTATACGCCAAATGTGCTGTATACTGGTCGCAGAAAACAAGGAGTCACACCATGAAGAAACCTGTGATTACGGAAAAGAATGTCACTGAGATTCTGGATAAGAAATTCATACATGTATATGACATTGAGTTTGAACCGGGCAGGCATTACTATGCCGCTTCCCGCAAAGCCAAAGACAATCTGGTATGCCTGCAGGAGAAACATGCGGATATCCTGCCGGATGCGGTCAGCTGTTTTGTAATCCTGGAAGTAAAAGATCAGAAGCCCGTTCTTCTGACCTTCCATGAATACAGATATCCCACCGGACAGTTTATCCTGAGTATTCCCTCAGGTCTGATTGATCCTTCAGATACAGAATACGGTGATGCCATCATTGCCGCATCGATCCGCGAAATCCATGAAGAAACCGGCATTGTCATCAAAGATACCGACCGCATTACCAAAATCAGCCATCTCAATTTCAACACACCGGGTATGACTGACGAAAGCACTGCTCTTGTCTGTGCGGTTGTGACACTCCCTGATCTTTCCGAGCTTTCCCAGGCCGGTGCGGAAGGCAGCGAGATCTTTGACGGCTTCACGCTGCTTACCGAAGAGGATGCTCGCAGAATCCTGAAACAGGGAACTGACGACCACGGAAGCTATTATCCGATGGTCACCTGGGCTGCCATGACATACTTCGTGACAGGACTGTGGAGACAATGAAAGATAAGCGCACAGCCGAGAGTCATCTTACAGACACATATTTATTATGTAAACTTTTAGGCTTTTCCGGTTTCGTCATCCGCAGTTCTCCGGCATCCACCAGCGGCTGTACATAATGCTGAATTGCATAAAATACGGTTTTGATTCCCAAAAAATCAGCTATTTCTTTTCGGGTTCGCGGTACATTACAGAATTCCAGCAAAGCAAAATCAGTATCCTGTGCTGAGTCGTAATTTGCCGGGGCTGCTCGTTTTGTGTTGTACAGGATTACAACGAATTCATTTCTGCCGTTGATAAATACCGGCTCCGGGAGGCCTGCTTCGGCCATTTCCCGGCGGATTGTAGGAATCCCTGAATACCTGTTTTCGGTTTTCAGAAGGAATTCAGCCATTGTTGCCAATGCCGGATTCCGCAGGTCGGGTCTGGCTTTTCCGAGGTCTTCTACAGTCATTCTTCCATACAGACCTCCCGGACTGTGAATCTCAAGCCTGTCTGAGAAGAAGTCAATCTGGATAGGGGTTCCCTCCGTATATCGGCTGTAATCTCTGTGGATCAATGCATTGAGGATTGCTTCACGTACTGCTGCTATAGGATACTCGGTACTGTCTGCGCGTTCACCTGTCCTGGAGTCAATGACGGTACCGGTCTTCATATTTCTGACACAGAAGGAGATTGCTTCTGAAAGCATGTCAGAGAGAGTTCCTTCAATGCGTTTGTTATCCAGAAATCTTTCTTCGTTCAGACTGACATCGCCGATCTCTTTTCCGGGAACAACGATTGCAGTAATTGCAAGCTGAGGAAAGTATCCCTGCGGATATATTCCGAAATTCAGGACAGCAGCCAGTGTAGGAATTCCTTTTCGGGTGATAGCCAGCATTTCGTAGATCTGATCTGTACTTAATCTGGAAAAACCGGGACGTGCATTTTTCATCCGGAGAACATATTCAGAGATTTTATCCTGATCAAGCAATTCAAAATCAGCCCTGTCGACAGTTCTTTCGTCATCATGTATATGGTTCCGGAATGCTTCGTAAGTGTAGATTTCATAATCCGTCATTGGAAGATCGGACTCTCCAACACGTACATATGATCCTTTTGTTTTGCCTGCGCCGGAATAGTAACATGGCCGCTCAGCCAAATCAGCAGCGGGTATTTCAGCAGAGCATACAGTTTTGCCGTTGATTACCGCAGATGTAAAGACAGCTCTTACAGGCGGTATCATTTGCTTACATTGTTCAGTCACCTTTTTCTGCAGATCCTGCACATCATAAACGCCTACGGGTGCAAATCCCTGAGATTCATCCAAACCAAAAAGGATAACCCCTCCGCCATCCTGATTGGCAAAACTGGAAAGCGTATCGTAAAGCCTTTTCGGACAGCCTTCGTGTGCCGCCTTGACTTCAATTCTTTGTGTTTCCGACTTTGAACAGATGATATGATTCGCTAATTCTGTCAATTCCTCATCTAACATATTTCGTTTCCTGCTTTTTTCTTTATTAGTATTCTAACACATTTTGCAAACAAACTAACAAAGAAGTTAGTATAATTCAGTATTTTTCTTAGTTTTCTCAGCAAAACACTAACAAATCAGTCGAAAACACTAAGTAAATTGAAAGAATACTAACGAATTCATCAAAGATACAAACAAACTGTTTGTATACTTATATTCTGATTTTGCGTTTTCATACCGGAAACAGATTTAGTATTCAGTAATAAAAGCACATGACCTGTTGATTCCCTGCATGAATCAAACATTCCATGTGCTTTTTCATATTCCTGTTTTTACTCTGTTGTATTGCTTGGCTTGTCAGCCTACCATAGCTTTCAGTTTTACACCGCTGTAAATACTGATCTGTACTGCAAGCAGGTTGTTGATATCAGCGGCATATCCCCCGTTAGCTGCAGTTGTGGAAGCAGAGATATCATGCCTGCCGGAATTCAAATTTAACGGGTGCAGGGGATATACACCGGAGATATCAACTGTGCCCAGGTATTCATCCTCTTCAATCATATGCTTTCTCATCTGATCCGCTTTTCCTTCCAGCGTAACTGTCATATTCTCAAAATCAATGTCTGTAATCCGGAATGTATACAGGTAATTGTCATACAGAGCATACGCTTCGCCTTCATACTCGCCGATAAACGCTTCCGGTTCATAAATGTCAATGTCATCTGACAGTGAGTAATCAACAGCACGCCAGATATCATTTGCCCGCATGTATTCAAACGTAACATCCCCGTACTGTCTGACGGTTCCGTAATCAACCTGCTTTTCGGTTTTGAACGTGACCGTATCTCTGTGCAGATCTTTGTCAGGTGTATGTTCTCCCAGTGTTATGGTCTTATCGCTGCTGAGAATCTTCTGCATCGTTGATAATGCCAGTGAATCCGGTACTTCCTTCGGCGCACCGCAGCCGGTCAATGTAAGCATTAATCCTGTCATTGCAATCGCATAAGCCTTTTTCATATTTTCCTCCATCAAGGGTTTCCTTCCCTTTTCACCAGTAACACTCTTTACGGAGGCAAAAGGTTACACATATATAAAAAAACCTGCAGAATTTTTTCCGCAGGCTTTCGGTTACTCCAGTCCTTTCTGAAGAACAATGATCTGTTTCAGCAGTTCCAGCAGAGGTTCTTCCTCCCCGTAGGAGCTGAGACTGTATTCCCCAAGATCATCCTTCCAGATACATGCTTTCATCCCGGTGTCTTTTTCTTTTGCAAAGAAGACGTTTATCCCTTCCGTTTCCCTGTATTTCGAGGGATCTGCCGCAGAGGCAATACCGGAGCCTTCATCCGCAAGGATCAGCGTACAGTTTCCCGTACTGTAATGCAGTCTTGCATAGCAGCGGCCGTCCTCTTCATAGCAGACATAATCCGTGTATCCGTTTACGGTCATATACGGCAGCAGCGGTATTTCCGTACGGGCTTCAAAGTCTTCCAGTGCAATCACATGTTCCGGAGTGCTTTCGGCTGCTTTGTAGTACGGCTTCTGGCTGATATCCATCACCTGCCAGAATGTATCCTGCGGGGAACGGTTCAGAACGGCAATCACCACCGCCGCCATGGCCGTCACAAAGACCGCACCGAACAAACCGGCTTTCAGCCAGCTTCTTTTCTTCTTACCGTAATGCGCTGCCAGTTCCGGGAATTCGAGACCGTCAGGCTGTGCAGGAGAGTGGAGCTGTTTGGCATTTTCTTCATGCATCTTTGCCATAGTGGCCTCAAGCAGCGCTTCCGGGGCATGGATCGTATTCAGTTCTTTTTTAATTTGCGAGTTTTCCATAACCCTTTACTCCCAGTTCTTCCAGCTGTTTCTTCAGCTTATTTCTTGCGCGGTTCAGCAGCACTTTCACATTTGTCTGTGTCTTGTTCAGAATCAGACCGATTTCCTTGATCGAATAGTCTTCAAAGTAAAACAGATAGATAACATCCCTGTATTCCGGCGGCACCAGTTTCTTCAGCAGCTCCAGCAGGATGAATTCCGATTCCGGCTGTGTTCTTTCCTCCACAGCAGGATCATGATACATATCCTCAATGGAATCCTCTTTGGCTGCACTTCTTCTTGAGAGAAGCGTATTGCACTGGTTGATCGTTACTTTGATCAGCCATGCCTTGATATGCTCATCCGTGGTCAGCTCGTGGGCGTGATGCACCAGCTTGATAAAGACTTCCTGATACACATCTTCCGCATCTGCCTGGTTGGGACATCGAACGACAGCGATACGATATACCGTATCGCTGTACTTCCGTATCAGTTCATCGAGTCTGTTGTTTCCTGTATAGTCTGACATTGTATGCTCTTTTTTCCGTATAAGAGCATTTTATCACAGACTGTACTGCTGCAAATTCCAATCATAATCAACGTTATTTCTGTACGCTCAGATCGCCGACACAGATGCGCGGCATATACTCATACCAGCCCAGGAACGCGCCTGACTCTCTGAACAGTCCTCTGACGAGGATCGTCAGCTGTCTGACACCGGTCACATCCACACTGAAGTCATATGCCTCATATGTATCACCGTTCAGCACCGGCGCACTGTACAGCAGCTGTCCGTCACCGTAGATTTCCGCACGTGTGTTTACCTTCCACTGGCCGGGATGACGGAGTGAGATATACGGACGGAAGACCGTGCCGTTCAGGACACTGTATTCACCGTTGAGATAATAGGTGATCTCGGCTTCGGAATCATCCTGCGGGGTATCGGATGCGGAGAGTCCTCCGGTCGGATGCAGAACACCGGCGGCATCAAACTGTCTGCCTGTCACATCGGTGCTGATCTCGCTGTCTCTTGTTCCTTCCGAGATGTATTCCGCAATGTGCGTATATCCGAGATCCTTCAGTTTCACCGGCTGGTATGCAATGTATTCATCCAGGAGATTCTGCAGCTGCTGTGTCACCTCTGCATCTTCACTGACTTCACCCATGGCGGTGCGGATGATTTCCATTGCCTCGCTGTAATTCTTATTTGCCGCAAACGCTTCGGCCGCATCGGCCTTCACTTTGTCAACATACCCGGAGGAAGCAGCCGCATACATCCTGCTCATATCAGCACTGAGGACAACAGATGTATCCTCTGCCGCAAGGGCATAGCTGCGGATGACACCGGGAAGATCTCCCTGCTCATCTGCCTTACGGACTGCGGTTTCGTATTTTTCACCCGTAATGTCTTTCTTCAGCTGCAGCAGGTCGGAATTCTCCCCGATCTGACGGAAACCTTCCTCCAGAAGAGCGACTGCACGGTCAAACTGTTCTTCTTCCGCAAGCTTTTCCGCTTCCGCACGAATCTCGGAGACGTATACATTCTGCAGCTCTTCCGCTTTCTTCGCAGCTGTTTCGTAATGTTCTTTATCAAACTTTGATACGTGTCTGTATGCTTCCGCGGCTTTGAGGACATCCCCGTTCTTTTCGTATTCCTCCGCTTTGGCATAGATTTCCTTGGAGGCACTGATTATCTGCTTTATGCCGTTGGTCTTGTCCAGGTCGTCAACTGTACCGATGCGTCTGTTTATTTCTTCAACAGTCGTATAGGCATTGGTGAAATCCGCTTCCTCAACAGTTCCCTCTGCGTATCCGTCCAGTTTTTCCTGCAGATAGTTTTCCAGGAATGCGTCTCCGGCATTTTCCGCATTGGCATTTCCGTACAGGTGTTCCCGGTAAATCTCGATGGCTTTGATATAGTTTCCTTTTCTGACCGCATCTTCAAATGCTTTGTTGTTGCTGCAGCCGCTCAGCAGTGTGAGTGCGAACATGGCTGTGATCTTCACTGTCTTTTTCATAACGTATACCTTTTGGCTTTTCCTGCCCTTTCACCGGTAATACCTGCAGGAAAGACAAAAGGTTACACGTAAAAACATTTTTTTAAGAGAAAAGGCTCCGCAGTGCGGAACCTCAGGAAGATTACTGTGTGTCTGTGCTGCTGTAGTATTTCACCCATTCTCCGTTCTGATCGGCAATCCACATATCATCACCGATCCGGTACCAGGTGCAGCCTTCATTTTCTTTGATCTCATATGCCGGATAGGACCATCCGTACTGAACCTGTCCTGCTTTCTCTGCCGAAGTACTGGCATCTTTGCGGATATTCAGATGCTCTGCTTTGACAGTGACTGCAGCGGATACTTCTTCCGGCTCTTCGCCGGCCGGGGCAGGTGATGCCTTGCACAGCCCTTCCGGATAGCAGTTGGACTGTGTAATATGATCAATCTTGGCCAGGGTTGCCTCCAGATCCAGAACGCCGTATGTTCCGCCTGTTCCGACATATGCTTTGCCGTCATATAGGGCTGTTACGTCGTCCCAGATCATATCCGTGACTTCTTCCCCGGATTCATTGATGGAGGGGATCAGTCATCCGGTTTATAGTTTGTTCTGCGGCAGATAGACCGTCAGCTTTCCGCTTTTTCTCTGAACCAATACGCCTTCCGCACACAGTTCCAGCAGCAGTTTATATGCCTTGGTGGTTCCGCAGCCGAGCACGTCTTCAACCGTCTTCCTGGTAATCCATCCCTGTCTCTCTGCCACCAGACAGACGGTCTGTCTTTCTTCTTCAGGAGATATATAACTCCTGAACGGTTCGGAGACATGATCTGCCTGTTTATTCCCTGCAGGCGTGCTGTTCATACCGGGCAGGGTGACCGAGAATACACCCTCTGCCGTGCGGAACAACGGTTTTTCGGCACAGTCTCTGTAGAGCGACATGATCTTCCGGATTCCCGTTCCGTAACTCTCCACCAGCCCCAGACGGTAGAATACGGCCGCAAGACCGGGATTGCGGGATTGGGAAGCACCGAGAAACACAGCATCCATGGATATGCCTTTCACCAGACTGCCCAAAGAAATAAATTCCGCATGGTCATCATACAGATTGATCAGTGTACTGCCCGAAAAGAGATAGTCACGGTGAATGATACTGTTCAGAAGCGCTTCTCTCAGGGCATCTTCCGGATAGTCTCTCCTGTCCGTCCGCACCAGACCTTCAATCACTGCTTCCGTCCGGTTGCAGAAATCCAGGAACTGATATGCTTCATCCAGCTGTTTCAGCAGAGATCCGGTAAATTCCCTTCTGGTGCGGAATACCGTGCCGTCGTTTCCCTGAAAGACTGCTGCCTTAATGGTATGTTCACACTGATCGGAGAGCAGAAGTCCCAGATTGGTATACAGTCCGTCGCTGCCTGTCAGTCCAAGTGTTCTCATCTGTGCCGGACCGAATTCAAGGTTTCTTTCAGCCATTGCTTTCTGCAGGGTTTCAAATGTGAGCTCCTGCTTAAGACTCCGGCTGTTCTCAAAGGATCTTCCTGCTGTCTCCGCAATCATTTCCCTGATGCCGTTTTCACTCAGAGGAATGCAGGCAGAACCCCGGCGCACATAGACACCTTTCGGTCTGAGGCCTTCTCTGGCAAGATAATACGGTCTTTCCGTGCCCGGATTCACCGTAATTCTGACAACCTGTCTGCCTTCCTTCTCTTCCGTGCGGATCTGCACAAACGGCATAATATCCGGAAGTATGGTATCATGCAGCACACTCGACACCTGCCGCATTGTTTCATCCGGATCCTCTGTACCGGCAATCGTCCCGTCATCACGGATACCTATATACAGATTGCCGCCTTCCGTATTCGCAAAACTGACGACTTCTTTGGCAATACTGCCGGGAAGCCTGCCGTCATTTCTTCCGGTCTCTTTGAATTCTGTATTCACATTCTCACTCATTCTGGTTTTTCTTTCTGTTTCTTTCGTTCTCATTATACTATCACCACCAGAATATACATACAGCCGGAAGGTTTGATTTCCCCTCCGGCTGTCTGACATTATTCCTTGATTTTCATTCCCCAGCTTTTCCACACCCATACCGTTGTTTTGCCGGCCTTGTCAGTAAGCGATACTTCACCGGTATCACTGACCTGCCAGGCATGTGCCTCCGGTCTAAGGCGTGATGACATGAACTGCGGTTTCAGTGCTGTCTCTTCAAGATCAAAGACATAGAAGCGCTGGGTATAGAAGAACATATTGGGATTCTCATAGATCGGATGATAGTCTCCATAGTCGCCCTGTGTCCATGACAGCGCCAGTACCTCCGGCCAGCCGTCATGATCAAGATCGCAGACTTCCATATCCGATATCTTCCAGGAAGGATCACTCTGCCATACCGTCTCACCATCCCGCTGATACAGAATGCGTCTGTTCTTCAGCACCAGTGTTCCGGTAAGGTGTCCCGGATTGCCCGGTATGACAATCTCCTTTTCCTGCCAGATGATCCAGCCCGGCAGAAGATAACCGTTCACATACAGCAGATACCATCCCCCAATGCAGAGAATGATTCCCGCAGCCGCACACAGAAGCAGTTTCAGTTTTCCATGTAGTAGACCCATTCTCCGTCCTTGTCCGCGATCCACATGCGCTCACCGATCCTGTACCAGGTATACCCGCCGTTTTCGGTGGTTTCATAAACATTGTAGTATTCATACTGCTCTGTTTTTCCTGCCTTGGCCGCATTCTCATCCGGTTCTTCACGGATATTCAGGTTTTCTGCTCTTACCATTGCCGTACCGATGTAGGCGTTTCCGTTTTCATCCCGCCTGATTCTTTCGGTTTCATCACGGAAGGATTCCTGCCATTCCGGTTTTTCCGGTTTGGACGCAGAACTGGTATACGCAATTCTTGAACGCCATTCGTCATCAGTCATGCGCTCGGAAACAGGATTTCTGAACTGGTAGAACGAATAGACAGATCCTCTGGCAATTCTCACCGTACCATCCACCGGTACTGCTACATAGATACTGTCGCAGTGTCCTGTCGCTATCTGCAGGCATTCACCGCTTTCCGGATCGGTCGCAATATCCGTGACCAGTGCCGCCGGGAAATCCGCTGCTTTGTAATAATCAATGCCGTCATCATCCTTCTGCACGGTTATCATCCAGAGATGTTCCAGCTGTCCGCCGTATGTCCGGATGAATTCGAATTCTTCATCTGTCGGCAGTTCCCCGCGCAGTTCTTTCAGCGCAATCGTCTCCAGCTGCTTACAGACAGAAGCGAGATCATTGAGCGCACTGATATCCTCGTCACTGATCATGCCGAAATCCTGCAGACCGGTAATCATCGCATTGGTGAGGGCCTGCAGCTTTGCGTATACAACCGGCTCCGGCTCTACATATCCCCGGTCATCCCGCGGATCAATTCCCGCTCCGCCGAGTTCCATCATGACCTGCTTGGCATACAGCACCGTATCATGTTTCAGCTCCGTATAGTTGCCCAGGAAGGTATTCAGGGATTTGTCCATCCATGCCTGATTGCGCATAAATACCGGATATGAATTGTCCTTGGGTTCCAGCACCGGACGCATTGTATCAAGCCATGCTGCACTGATGGAGGAACTGAAGACACCGTCGCCGGCTGCTTCAATCTCACTGCGCAGCTCCTGCACTGTATCGGTATACTTCCACTTGTTAACATCCGTGGTTTCCTGCAGGATTTCCAGAGCTCGGTCGGAACCGAGGGCTGCCGGTACATCCAGGGCATCCGGTAACGTGCGTTTTTCTCCGCTGTCATTCTTCGGAAGATCCCGGTAAACCAGTCTCTGCATGATATACGCATCCAGGGTGAAACGCTGACCGAGGATACGGAAGCCTCTGGTTGCGGTATCACGGTCCGGTTCTATGCTTTCTTCATAGACAACCATGGAGTTGATCTTCGGAGCCGGCAGGACCGCAGTTGCGGCATGATAGCTTTCGAAGGACTTGGTATCACCTGCCAGTTTATCAGCGGTGATGCCTTCTCCGTAAATGCTTTCAATGAGCGGCAGATACTCACAGTATCCGTTGTCATCGCTCTCACCGGCAAAGAACGCCGTCACGCTGTATATCGCATTCCAGTCATCCGCTGCCGCATCCCTGATTGCCAGAGCCGCAAGCAGTGCGCTTCTGTCGAGGGTTTCCTCCCTTGCCGTAAAGTTCATCTGTCCGTACCACATCATGACTTTGAAGTACGTTGTCAGGGCATCGCTTTCGGTATAGTATCCTCTCGGCCTGAACTGCGTATAATCCTGGTTATATTCTTTTTCACCTTTAAACAGAGGCGAAGGTGCCATTTCTTCAGCAGCCTCCACCAGCGCAAGCTCTGCTTCACCCGCCGGGGACAGAGCCGCATTGGCATTGAACAGTCTCATGGCAATACCGAAGAAATCCGCATTTCGCTGGGCTGCTTCCTCCCATTCGGTACCTTTGAGAACCGACAGCTGCCGGCTACTTTCCGTATACAGTGCATCACTCATATTCCGCAGACGCACCAGCAGTCCGTCCGCCTCGATCTTCTTCTGCATATATGCGTAATACAGATGATATGTATGCAGGATGGAATCAACGGTAACGAAGGACGGTCTCATATCATATCTGTTGGACTCGTAGATTTCAAAGAACTCATCATTGCCGTATTTTGCGACATCGCTCTTTTCAAAGAATTAGTTGATAAATGAGAAAATGCCATAATGATATTCTCCATACGCAGTAAACAGATTGACAGGTAATGGAATACGGGTGATTTCATTACATCTGAAAGGAATCTGTTCCATCATTGTGGTCA
>JAFUCL010000085.1 GCA_017459725.1 Solobacterium sp.
GAGAACAACACAACACTGCGAAAAATGAATCTATGAGAAATCGAAGGGACAGGTTATATCCCCGCATACACCAGGACGAAGCTTACAGATAAACTGCACGATTCGTTTGGATTCAACACTGACACTCAGGTGATCAGGAAAGCAGCCATGCGTTCAATCATCCGAAAAACCAAGGAACGATAAGCATTACTACATATCCCCACAACAGTCCAAATGACCGAAAACCTCTTATTATCGCGGTTTCCGGTCATTCTTCTTTTATTGAACTGTCAAACTCGGGATTATACCGAAAACCGATTCCATCCGCGTACAAGATAAGCAATTAATGCAAAATGAAAACCGGCATTGCCGGTTTCCTGTATCAATTATTTACCCCGCAGGATCGTGACTGAACCGTCCTTATTCTGAATCTCCACCGTGCAGTTCATGCCGATCGTTGCGATTGTGGAGAGAATCAGTGCCCAGGGTGCGGCAACCGCTCCCAGGAATACACCTGCAACACCGAGTGTCAGCGGAACCGTCAGAACGGTTTTTTCATCTTTCCTGATTCTGATACTGGTCGCATTGCCTTCCTTGACAATACGCTTGATTTTTTCAACGAGTTCTTCAGCTGTCTTTTCGGTTTCTTCTGTAAATCTGTCCATTCTTCCCATTTTCAGACACCTCCCGTAACTTCATTGTACGCATTTTATTTGTGTTTCTCAATTAAAGAAAGGACAGAATCATATGACTCTGTCCTCTGCATTGAAACTATTCCTTGACCTCGGCCTGGGTATAGGAAGGCAGATCAAACTGGGTGTTTTCCATCACTTCAACCTTGCCGTCCGTACCGACCGTGATCTTTGTGACATACAGATGCATCGGTGCATCCGGAGCTACCGCATGACCGCGGCTGAGCACCAGCGCATTTGTGCCGTTGACAACCTGTGTGCCGAGCACAGCAATCGGTTCCATATCAACACCGAGCAGGGATTCCTTGGCGGAAGCGAAGGCAGCCTGCAGATTCTCATCCGGAATAACTGCTTCAATACCTTCGGTAACCTGCCAGCCGCCGAGTACTTCTTCCGTATCCGCAACTGTCTTCAGATCAGCCGGATCAATAACATTCAGCGCTGTCAGTTCGGCATTGCCGCTGAGATCCTTATAAACAACACCGATATAGTATGAAGTTACAGGTTCCTTGGTAACGGTTGTGCCTTTCAGCAGATATGCATAGTTCGTACCGGAGACAACCTGTGTAGCCAGCACCTGCACCGGTGTGTAGTCCACGCCGAGCAGTCCGCCCTTGGCTGTCTCAAACAGCTGCTTTTCTTCATCCGTCAGAGCCGTTACGCAGAGATCGGAAGTTGTCCAGCCGCCAAGCAGTGCCCCGCCAGCCGGCTGTTCCGGTTCTGCACTTTCTTCCGGAGCTGCTGCAGCTTCAGGTGTTGCGGTTGCTTCAGGGGTAGCTGAAGCTTCGGGTGCTGCTGTTTCCGCAGCAGTTTCAGGTGCCGGTGAAGCTGCTGTCTCATCTTTTTTTGTCTGACCGCAGCCAGCAAGAACTGCCACTGCCATCATTGCACAGAGTAAACGTTTCATCTGTTCTTTCCTCCCATTGACCGGTTTTTCCGATCAATTTTGAATATACAACGGTTTACCTTCTTTTTCCATTATCTGCCTCTGCGCACAAAGAAGCACCGTATATCAGGAAAACAGAGCGGTACACACAAAATCATGATTAGTACCATTTTCCTTGATGTCTTTTGTCATGTTCGTACTATACTTGATACTGTTGAGGTGAATTATGTATAAAAATGCAAGACGGATGAATGACGTCCATTCAGATATCCGCGGACCCCTGTATCAGGAAGCTCTGCGTATGATCAGTGCGGGAACAGATGTTCTCAAACTGAACACCGGCAACCCTGCCGCATTCGGTTTCGCTTTGCCGGACAGCGTGCGTGGGGCACTGCTTGAAGGCCTGGACCGGGCGGTTGCGTACAGTGACTCCCGGGGAATGCCGGATGTCAGAGAAGCCGTGCTTGCCTACCACCGCGGCAAAGGTCTTACACATGCCCAGATGGAGGATGTCTTCATCGGCAACGGTGTGAGTGAAATGGCAGAGATGAGTGTCATGGCTGTCATGGATCCGGGTGATGAAATGCTTGTGCCGTGTCCCTGCTATTCGCTGTGGTCCAATTCCCTGCGTCTTGCCGGAAGCGTGCCTGTTTTCTACCGCTGCGATGAAACAAAGCGCTGGATGCCGGACACGGATGATATCCGTGCAAAGATCACCGACCGCACCAAAGCCATTCTGCTGATCAATCCGAACAATCCGACCGGTGTGCTCTATGATGATGACACCATGAAGGAAATCCTGCAGATTGCCCGTGAACATGAACTGATCGTCTTCAGTGATGAAATCTATGACCGCCTGGTCATGGACGGCAAACAGCATCACTCGGCAGCTGCCCTGGCACCGGATCTTCCCGTCATCACCTTCAACGGACTGTCCAAGTCCCATATCATCTGCGGCTTCCGCTGCGGCTGGATGGTGCTGAATGCGCCCGGTGATGAACTGCATGAGATCCGTGATGCCCTGGAGAGACTGTCTTCCATGCGTCTTTGCGGCAATACACTGTCACAGCTGGCGATTCCGGCTGCCTTGCATGATCCCGAAAGCACCGAGCACATGCTGGTGCCGGGCGGCAGACTCTTCGAACAGAGAAAAGCCGTCCTCGATGTCATCAACAAAGCGGACGGCCTGAGTGTAGTGCCGAATGATGCGGCATTCTATGTATTCCCGAAATATGACAAGGAGCGTTTCCATATCACATCCGACAAAGATTTCGGTATGGGCGTGCTGAAGAACAAGCATATACTGATTGTCCCGGGCAGCGGCTTCGGATGGCCTGACAACGATCACTTCCGGATCGTGATGCTGCCGGAACCCGAGGAACTCTCAAAGGCTGTGCAGGCAATCGCCGATTATCTTCTTGAACTTGCGTAACAGGATCTGCGGATCCTGTTTTCTTATTCACCGAGAATCAGGGCAATGCTGTAAGCAGGCAGATGCACCTTGCTTCCATTGAGCGTGGGAAGACGGCCGGCGGCACCGAGTGCTTCGGCAAGTTCAAGCTTCTCATTCAGAATACTGAGATCGCATTCCGTATCATGATCACGCAGATTCATGGCCAGCAATACCGGTTCATGCACATCATCATAGCGGATGAACACAGCTGCTTACTCACTGCATGCCCCTTCCACTTCCGCACTTCTGCCGGAGGCAATCACCGGATATTTACTGCGGAGAGTGATGACTGAGCGGAACCAGTTCAGGATGGAATCCGGATCATTCATCTGTACGGAAACCGGCGGATACTGCAGCTGAATGTAATCCATGCCTGCAGGCGGACTGCATATATCCGGATCATCCGCCAGATTACTCCAGTACATGGCTCCGCGCTTGTTCTCATCCCGGCCTGACCCGTTCATACCGATTTCCTCACCGTAATACACAAAGCTGTTGCCGCGCATGAGCAGACTCATCGCATAGGCCATCTTGAGAGCAGCTGTCTGTCCGGGCTGGAAATGATCCGCATTTCTGCCGGTGTCATGGTTGGTGTAGAACGGTGCGTCTGTATAGTCCGGATTGGCTCTGCTGAAGAGCTCTTCCGATGCAATCATCTCACGGACATAGTCACGTGCAGGTCTTTGCCCGCTCATAACCCCTGCGATAACACCGCCGGTATCCGCAAACGGAAAATCAAACAGTGAGTCGATGCCGCTTTCATACAGAGAGGCAATCGTATTCCGGTCGGTCCATGCTTCCCCGACTATATAGCAGTCACTTTTAATGGCACGGCATGTATCGCAGAAATACCGCATGAATTCCGTATTGTGTTCCGTCTCATTGGTGTAGTAGGAAGTGACCGCATCCAGCCGGAAACCATCCACGCCCTTGCCGAGCCAGAATGCCGCAATCTCCTCTATTTCTTCGCGCACGAGCGGACTGTCCAGATTCAGATCCGGCATCCCCGACCAGAAACGTGCTTCGTAATACCATTGTGAATCTGCCAGCGGTGCATAGCCGTCCTGCGCCTCTGCAGAAAAACGATAGTACGATATATACCTGCACTCACGTTCATCAGGAACTGCTCCGGCCGGAAGTGAGCGCAGATATGCGGCAGCCTGCTGAAACCAGGGATGAGCAGAAGACGTATGATTCAGCACCAGGTCCATGAGTACACGCATGCCGCGGCTGTGACAGTCGGCGAGCAGTGCTTCATAATCTGCCATGGTTCCGAAGGAAGGATCAATTGCGCAGTAGTCCTTTACGTCATATTTATGATAGGTGTCAGATGGATGCACGGGTGTCAGCCAGATCTGATCAAACCCGAGTCCCTGTATATAATCAAGCTTCGAGCGGATACCATTAAGATCACCGGTTCCGTCATGGTCGGAATCACAGAACGATCCCACAAAGATTTCGTATACGGTATTGCTGCCTGATGCTGTCTTTGAGGAAACGAACACATCCTGGGTCTGCGGAAAAAACCGGCTGATGAGCACAAGCAGCACCAGCACAACCGCAATCAGAATCCTCCGCAGCCTGTCTGTAAACATGTATCTCTTCCCTTCCTCCGTACGAAAGTATACCACTGCGGATATTGCTCTGCTTCATGTGCACGTAATATGATGAACCTGACAACAAGGAGGTCTCACACTATGTATACTTACAGACTCGGGTTTATCGGCTGCGGTCATATGGGTTTTGCGATTGCCAAAGGTATCTGCGATGCCGGCAAAATGAAACCGCAGGAAATCGCCGTATATGACCCTTCAGAACATGTACAGCAGCGCTGTGCAGCTGAAGGATTCACACTTGCAAAAGACCTGCAGGAGCTCTGCACGGATTCCGAAACAGCGGTTCTCGCGGTTACCCCGCAGATCTGCGACTCCGTGCTTGAATCCATCCGCACATATCCCGTACATACCATCGTTTCCGTAGTGACCGGCTTTTCCATTGCCCATATCAGATCATACTTCCCGGACGCATTTGTTGTACGCACGATGCCGAACACACCGCTGCAGGTATCCTGCGGAGCCACGGCACTCTGTGCTTCCGGCAATGACCATCCCGATACATTCGCATATATAAAAGATCTGTTCAGCACCATCGGCATTACTGCAGAACTGCCGGAAGATCAGTTTGACATGCTGGTCGGTGTGCACGGTTCCACCCCTGCTTATTTCTATTACTTCACCCAGTGTCTGCTGGAGGATATCACAGCCCGCGGTATGGATGAAAAGACCGCCCGTGCCTTCCTTGTACAGACACTGATTGGTTCCGGCAAACTGCTGGAATCGGATCCTGAGAAACCTCTCGGTGACTTTGTCGATGCGGTATGTTCCAAAGGCGGCACCACCATCGAAGCCATCACCTGGTTCCGTGAACACGGTCTGAAGGAACTGGTGGAAACTGCCAACGGCAAATGCATTGACCGTGCTGCACAACTGAAAAAGTGACGGATTTCTCCGCCGCTTCTTCACCGGGATACAGATTGTGTCCCGTTTTTTATTTGAACAGAACGCTGTTCAGTACGGTTTCCAGATATTCCTGACGGCCGCTGCCCGGAAGTTCCGGTTTGCCCATTTCATCTGCGTAAGCAGCCAGTTCAGCCAGGTTTGTTTCACCGTTTCTGATCTTCTGACCGAGTTCACCCTTCCAGGATGCATACTTCTCTTCCACAAACTGATCCAGTCTGCCGTCTTCGATCAGTTCTGCTGCCTTGATCAGACCGAGTGCGAATGTATCCATACCGAGAATATATGCATAGAACATATCTTCGACCGTATAGGAAGGTCTTCTGTTCTTGGAGTCGAAGTTGAAGCCGCCGGTCAGACCGCCGCTCTTCAGCACTTCATACATACACAGCGTTGCATCATATACGTTGAACGGGAATTCATCGGTATCCCAGCCCAGCAGCGGATCGCCCTGGTTGGCATCGATACTGCCGAGCATACCGTTGATGGCACTGACTCTGAGATCATGCTGGAATGTATGTCCGGCCAGGGTAGCGTGGTTGGCTTCAATGTTCATCTTGAAGTCCTTGTCGAGACCGTACTGCTTCAGGAAGCCGATTGCGGTTGCCGCATCGAAGTCATACTGGTGCTTCATCGGTTCTTTCGGTTTCGGTTCAATGTAGAAGTCTCCTGTGAAGCCGATGGATCTGCCGTAATCAACTGCCATATGCATCAGCTTGGCAATATTCTCCTGCTCAAACTTCATATCGGTGTTCAGCAGTGTTTCATAGCCTTCTCTGCCGCCCCAGAACACATAGCCTCTGCCGCCGAGCTTAACGGTCAGATCAAGCGCCTTCTTGACCTGGGCAGCCGCAAATGCGAATACATCAACGGAATTGGTGGAACCTGCACCGTTCATGAAACGCGGGTTGGAGAACATGTTGGCTGTTCCCCACAGGCAGCGGATATCCGTTCCCTGCATCATTTCCAGAATATAGTCGGAGATCTCATCCAGTCTGCGGTTTGTCTCCTTGATATCATCAGCTTCAGGAACCAGGTCCACATCATGGAAGCAGAAATACTTGATGCCGAGCTTCTCCATGAATTCGAAACCTGCGTCAACCTTTGCCTTTGCATGTTCCATTGTGCCCGGCTGTGCACCGAATGATTTGTCTGCTGTGTCACGGCCGAACATGTCGGTTCCGGCAGCACCGAGATTGTGCCACCATGCCATCGCAAACGGGAGATGCTCACTCATCTTTTTACCCATGATGACTCTGTCCGCATCATAATAGCGGAAGGCAAGCGGATTCTTGCTCTGGGGTCCTTCGTAAGGGATCCTGTTGATTTCAGGGAATTTGCTCATGTTATTTATCCTCCTTCATTTCCTTGAACGTATCCTTCAGCGCCGGATACAGTTTTCTGAATATCTGATAACGTCTGCTGTACTGTTCAGCAAGCGCCGGTTCCGGATCAATTGTTTCCCGGACACTGCAGAGTGCATGCGCGCATTCTGCCGGTGTGCTGTAGATGCCGTCCGCCACCATGGCAAGCATGGCACCTCCGTAACCCGGACCTTCCTCCGTAACCGGAATATCTATCTTCAGATTGAGCACGTTGCACATGATTCTGCGCCACAGACGGGATTTTGCACCGCCGCCGCAAAGACCGGATCTCTCCACCGCAATGCCGAGTGATTGAGCTACTTCCAGGGAATCACGGATTGCAAAGGCCACGCCTTCGAAGACTGCCTGCACCATGTCGGCGCGGGTAGTAGTCATGTTCATGCCGATAAAGCATGCTCTTGCGGAGGCATCGTTGATCGGACTTCTCTCACCCATCAGATACGGGAGATAGAAGACCGGATTGTGACCGAGGTTCTCATCTTTGATTTCCTTCTGGACTGCTTCATAGTCAGCCGTACCGAGGATATCCTCCATGAACCACTTGTTGGAGGATGCTGCACTTAACATGCATCCCATCAGGTGATATTTTCCGCTGGCATGAGCGAAGGAATGCAGACCGTTGTTGGTATCCACCTTGAAGGTGTCATTGGCGATAAAGATTGTGCCGGAAGTACCGAGAGAGATGTTGCAGCGGCCGTCTTCAATGGTATCCGTACCGATTGCTGCAGCTGCGTTGTCACCTGCGCCTGCCGCAACCTTTACACCCTGCAGGAACGGCAGTTCCGCACAGTTCACGGTTCCGACCGTTTCATAACTCTCATACAGTGCCGGCAGCCATGCCTGATCCACATCGCAGATCCTGCACATCTCCTCAGACCAGCACTTGTGCTCAACATCCAGCAGAAGTGTGCCGCTGGCATCCGAATAATCGGAGCAGTGCACCCCTGTCAGTCTGAAGTTGATGTAGTCCTTCGGCAGACAGATACTGCGTATTCTGCTGTAATTCTCCGGTTCATTTGCTTTGACCCAGAGAAGCTTGGGCGCCGTAAAGCCGGCGAAGGCAATGTTGGCAGTGAGAGCGGAAAGCTTTTCCCTGCCGATCTCCTCATTCAGCCAGTCTGTTTCCTTGGAAGTTCTGCCGTCATTCCAGAGAATGCAGGGACGGATGATATTATTGTTTTCATCCATCATAACCAGACCGTGCATCTGACCGCCGCAGCCGATGCCCCTGACCGATCCCGGTTCAAGACCGTCCGTCAGTTCATTCAAGCCCAGGATGACCGCATTCCACCAGTCTTCGGGATTCTGCTCACTCCAGCCATCGTGCGGGAATGACAGCGGGTATTCTTTGGCAATGGTTCTGTGTATTCTGCCGTGTTCATCCACAAGAAGGAGTTTCACGGAAGAAGTACCGAGATCGATTCCGATATAGTACATACATGATCTCCTTATATATCTGATTCCATTGTAGAAAGAAAAGAGCACTGTATAAAATGCATTCTTTGGTTTATCACACGACAAACATGCGATTTTGGCTATAATGAAGTCAGATGATTGAATATGAAATTATAAAACATGACCGGCTCAGCGGTATCCGTGTATTTCTGAATACAATACGCATCCGTTCCCTGCATATGCACCAGGACATTGAAATAATGCTTGTAACTGGCGGAAATGGCACAATTGTGGTCAGAAACGAACGGTATCCCGTCTCTGCCGGAGACACTGTGCTCATCAATGCTTGGGAAGCGCATGAGATACTTGCCGCAGACGACAGTCTTACGGTTTTAATCGTGCAGATTTCAAATCACTTTCTGCGTGAATACTGCCGCATCCTGCGCAATACGGTCTTCCTGGATGTACTGCCTGCGAAGGTGCTTTCCCCTGCCGCTCTCAGCCGCATCAAGGAAGATATATACACGCTTTCAGATCTGTATCTCAGAGCGGAGGAAAACTTTGAACTGGCCTGTATTTCGCATGCCGCAGATCTTCTGTATCTGCTGTACAGCGGACTGCATACGGAAATCCTGTCGGAAGAAGATTACTCCAAACGCCGTAAGAACAGCCGCCGGATGAACCGGATTGCCGACTATATCAGCGCCAACTGCCAGTCACCGATCAGACTCTCCGACATTGCAGAACATGAAGGTCTGACGACAACGCACCTGTCTCATCTCATTTCGGAGAGCCTGGGCATGAGTTTCCGGGAATACCTGCGGGATAAGCGTCTGGAATGTTCCGTACAGATGATTGCGGATCCCACCATGACACTCTCCGACATTGCCGCAGCCAGCGGTTTCTCCGAACTGAAGTACATGACCCAGGCATACCGGAAAACCTTCGGGATGACCCCTGCCGAATACCGCAGAAACAGGAATATACCGCTTCCTGCCGGCAGCCGGGACAATCTTTCCGAATATATCTATTCCCCATCAGAAGCACTGGAAATGCTGCAGAGAACAAAAAATAACTGATCTCTTCGATCAGTTATTTTCGTTAACGGGTAATGACATCCACCGGAATATTGAATATCTTTGCGACCTTGAGAATGGTATCCACATGTCTGCCGATGGCTGCAGCCATATGATGGGTAGGACCAGCCTCGGACCATCTGTTGACGAACTCTCTTGCGCCGCAGGTGAATCTGGTACGCATATTGGTATCTCCGAACATGAAGATATCGCCTTCCTCATTCACACCCTCTGCGGTTACAAACCGGAAATGTCCGTCCGCATCCTGGGTGATGGCAAGATAGGTTACCGGTCCTGCCGGCGGATAGAACTGGGTCAGATAACCGCCACCGGTCTTGCCGTGGAATACATCAACGATCTTCATCGTCGGTTTCCTTGCCGTGGAGATTGCCGCATCACCGCTGCCGCTGTGGCCGATGATGCAGATATCATTGTCGAAATCAATGGAGTACATCTCGGAGAGCTGACCTGTTCCTGCAATTGTCTTCAGGATGGACATCGCCATTGCCACTTTGATATCACCTTCCACTGCACAGGCAGTTCCCTGTTTGATCAGCATGGAGAATGCCGGTATCAGCATACTGTCCAGTTTTCCCGCAACACCCTGCGCAAATCCGTCATAGTGTGAAGCGACCAAGCCGAGCTTTTCATCTTTGACCCACTGTTCAAAGGCAACAACATATCTGGCCATATCCCAGACCTTTTCGACCGTACCGCCGCCTTCGATATCAAACGTATCCAGGATATCCTCTGCCTTGGCACGGATCGCCTCTTCATCGGTAATATTGTCGGCTATTGCCCACATCTTCTCCCAGTCGAACTGCTTCGTATAGACCCACATTCTGTGATACAGATTGGTCTCATCGATATACAGGTCCATCATACCCGGATACGGTCTGCCGATCTGGGCAAGATTGGTATCACGGAAACGTCTTCTGACCTGGGCCGCACGGCACCATTCCTCGAGTTCCTTTGCGACTTCGGGATCTCCGCCTTCCACAACACCCGTAACAACCGCATGGCGCTTGCCTGCTCTGTTGAGATCAGCTGCCATCTCGCCGACCGCACCGCATGCATACAGTTCACCGAGCCACTTGGCCGTATCCGTATGGGCATAGTCTGGAGCTCTCAGTTTCTGTACATTGACGAGAACAACCGGAACATCGAGGTCTCTGACAGCCGGCAGCATATTATAGCTTGTCGCATATGTCAGCAGCTGCATGATCACGAGATCCACATCCGCTGCTCTGAATTTATCTCCGGCTTCCTGTGACTGTTCCTTGGTTGTAACAATGCCGCCGTCAATGATTTCCACGGTATCAGGCAGTGTCTTTTTGAATGCTTTATACTGTTCCTCAAACTCCGGAACTAAGGACGGGAACTGGGGAAGATACGCACTCAGGGCAATCGAGAATACACCGACTCTTGCTTTTGTTTCAACAAGCATGTTACTGACCCTCCTTTTCATACAGGAATTCTTCCGGCAGAGTGACTTTGAAATCCTTTGCCAGATCACGGAAATTCTGCGGCGTAATGGTCTGCAGTTTTGTCGGGGACATACTGAGTGTCTTTACCAGGATCTCAGCAGACTTCTCAATGGTGTGCATGAGACCGAAGGTTGTATCGAAGTCCGGTCCGGAAGCGAACATACCGTGATGTGCCCAGATTGCCGCATCATATTTCTTCATCAGCTCACTGGTCGCAACGGCAATATCCCTGCCGCCCGGAACCATCCAGCCTACGACACCGATACCATCCGGGAATACGACCGGACATTCGGTTGCCATTTCCCAGAGTTCCCTGGTGAATACTTCATCACGCAGCGGAAGCACAAAGGTCAGGGCAATGACATTGGTTGTATGGGCATGGTAGATGACACGGTGAGATCCGCCGCTTGCCTTCTTCTTGACTTCATGGTTCATCAGATGGCTGGGCAGTTCGCTGGTCGGTCTTCCTCCATTGCAGAGACCCCACAGAATCCGGTAATTCTCACCTTTGTCATCCAGTTCGATGATGCAGGATGTATCTTCGGGATCCAGTATGACATTGCGGAAATACTTGCCGCTGCCGGTGACCATGAAGTACTCCCCGGCAAGATCGGGAACCGATGTTCCGATTTCCTTCCACTCTCCGGGTTCATGGAAATACTGTCTTACTTCTTCAACTTCCTCAGGCTTGATACGGTAGGAAAGATTGCCGCCGTTGCGCTCATGCCAGCCCTGCAGCCAGCCGTCGTTGCAAAGACGGATAAATCCCTGTACAAATTTCACATCCAGAATACTCATCTCGGTTTTACCTCCCTGATTTCAAAACTGTTTCTGATCATATTCCTTGCCTCTTCAAGAGACGTGATTTCCTTTGACGCAATCATCTGCACAAGCAGATTGCCCAGTGCCGTTCCTTCCGTAGGTCCTGCATATACCGTCAGTCCCGTGCAGTCCGCAGTCAGCTGGTTCAGGTACATATCCTGCGAACCGCCGCCGACGATGTTCAGGGAAGTATATGTCTTCCCGGTCAGCTTCTGCAGTGCTTCCACCGATCTGCGGTAATCATCCGCAAGAGACAGATACACCGTGCGCATGATCTCACCTGTTTTCTGCGGCACCGGCTGTCCGCTCTCACGGCAGGCTTCCTGCACTTCATGAATCATGGATTCGGGTGCCAGGAAACGGTTGTCATCCGCATTCACGCAGGATGTGAAGTATGCGCATTCCTCTGCTGCTTTGATCAGATCCGGGAACGAAGGCAGACTGCCCTCGGCACTGCCGATTTCCCTGCGGATATTCTGGATCATCCAAAGACCCATAATATTCTTCAGATAGCGGTATCTGTATTCATAGCCGCCTTCATTGGTGAAGTTCTGCGCCATGCTTGCTTCAGTCGTGATTGGTTCCCTGTTCTCCACACCGAGCAATGACCATGTGCCGGAAGACAGGAACACAGCGTTGTCATCCCTTGCCGGTACGGCCAGATATGCGCTTCCCGTATCATGGGTTGCCGGCAGGATCACCTGCATGTCCAGTCCGGTATATGCCTTTACTTCTTCCGTGAATCCGCCCAGTACGCTTCCTGGTGTCTGCACAGGCAGGAAGATCTTTCCGGGCAGACCGAGTTTCTCAATCAGTTCCCTGTCCCAGTCTTTGGTATATGCATTCAGCAGTCCCGTAGAACTTGCATTGGTGTATTCCTGCGCCTGTATGCCGGTCAGTCTGTAATTCAGATAGTCCGGTATCATCAGCATCCCTTCAGCTCTCTGCAGATCTTCGGGAGCTTCCTTCTTCAGGGCCAGCAGCTGATAGACGGTATTGAACTTCTGATACTGAATGCCCGTACGGCTGTAGTGTTCGCGGAAAGGCAGAATCTCTTCAATTGCCTCACGGATACCGTCGGTGCGCTCATCACGGTAGCTGACCGCATCCCCGATCCGTTTTCCCTCTTTATCCACAAGCACATAATCCACGGCCCATGTATCAATGCCCATCGTTGCCGGATGATAACCCTGTTCGCCGCAGGCACGGATACCGTTCAGCACCTGTTCATACAGATTATCGATATCCCAGCACAGATGTCCGTTCTTCTCAACCAGACGGTTTTCAAAACGGTAGATCTCCTTCAGTATGATTTTTCCTTCTTCAAGAAAGCCGATGATATGACGTCCGGAAGAAGCACCGATGTCCACCGCAAGATGACAGACTGCCATATATTCTCCTCTTTTCTTTTTTGTCTTACTGTTTACAACTGCATAATAGATGAGAAAGACGTATAATACCATTGTGATTCGTATTCTGTTTTTTTGAAAAAGTCTACAAGAGGAACCGGTATGTTAACGTATAATCTTGATATTGAACAGGGCAGTCTGTGGCTGCGCACAACACCGACGGAATTTGCCTTGAACCAGCCGTTCTACTGCACCGAAGCAGGTATTTTCTACGCCGGCAGACAGTTCAATACGGTCCGTGACTACAAGGACAGCTATCTTCTCTTCTACACGATTGAGGGCAGCGGCATCATCGAGCAGAACGGTGCTGTCACAAAACTCCTGCCCGGACAGGCACTGCTGATCAACTGCCGTCAGCCGCAGTCCTACTACACCGATCCGAATGCAGGAACCTGGGTTCATTACTGGGTTCATTTTGACGGTGCAGGGGTAAAAGCCATGGAGCCTGTGCTTATACCCGAGCGGCGCAGCCGTCCTGTCGTCATGCAGGAAACCGCCGCCGTACGCCACTTCGATGAACTCCTGCGCAATCTTGAAAACACATCATCGGATATCATTCTTTCGGAAAGTCTGATGATCCACCAGCTGCTCAACGATCTCCGCGTACAGTCCGGTATTGCGCCATCCCGCAACCGTGCGCTGATCATGAAAACCGTCGGTTACATCAATGACCATTGTACGGAACGGATCGATCTGCAGACACTGCTGGGCATCGCCGGCATGTCCAAAGCCTACTACATGCGCCTGTTCCGCCAGTATGTCGGCACAACTCCCTACAACCATATCCTTTCCCTGCGCATCACCAGAGCCAAGGAACTGCTTGAAGTGACGGATCTCACCGTCCATGAAATAGCCCTGCAGACCGGCTTCAGCGATGATGCGTCCTTCAGCACCCGCTTCTCTTCCGTGGTCGGCCTCAGTCCCCTGAAGTACAGACAGAGCGCCATCACCCGCCGTCAGGCTGTTACAGGCACCAGACAATAAGAAAACCGAGCCCGCAGGATCGGTTCTTCAGTTACTGTTCGTTTCTGACCGGTTCAACGGAATCAGCTACGAGTTCCTTAAGTGCCTTCCGGAAGTGCCGCATATCATTGCCGGGAATGATCATTGTATATCCGGCAGCGATATTCTTGCGCAGATTCTCAGGTGTCGGCGGAACCACCGGACCGAGAAAGACAGATGAACTTCTGTCATATGACCTTGAGTTCCACCGCTGTTATTTCCGCTGCCAGCACCGCGAGGTGCTCTGGGAAGGACTGACATCACCCCGCCCCAATTATTCACGCTTTATCCGTCTGGACATGCTGGGCGGCAAAAACATACCGGATGTTCTGCAGGAGCACAACGAGCTGATGGATATCATAGACAACGGCAGAATCGATCTTGTGGAGGATCTGCTGACAAGGCACATCAACGGCGGCACCAGACGGCTGGGCTCAAAGCTGTTCACCGAGGAATACCGGCAGTATATTCAAAGCAAATAAGACTTAACAAAACGGGACCCTTCACGGGTCCTGTTCTCATTTATGCTCGTTGGCGCTGCTGATCAGATAATGTCTGCCGTTGGCGGATGTCATCTGTGATGCCCTGCCCAGCAGAGCTTCCTTCAGACAGGTTTTATCATCCGCAATCTCCAGCAGCTGCAGTGCCAGCTGGTATTTTTCCTGTGCGATTGCCGCATGTATGCGCTCCTGCAGTTTTTCTTCACCGATCAGTGCATGCAGTTCCCGGTTGAACTCCCCTTCCGGCAGCGGCATCAGTTTTGCAGGACTGCCGTCAAACCAGCCGAGATATCCTGTATAGATGCTCTTCACTGCCCACTCTGCCGTGCCGTAGAATTCACCCAGATACGGAAGATCCCTGTATTCATCCCGCAGTGTTACAGTCTGTGCCGTTTCGGAAAGCGTCATGCCGCGGTTCATGCACGCAAGGGTATCCTCAAGAAGCGCTTCAATGGCATCCGTGAACGTGCCCACCTGTTTCTGAATCAGTTCCCGGCCGATCAGCGGTGCCGTATGTCCCGGCAGCAGCGCTTCTGCAGGATATGTGAGAATCTTCCGCAGTGATGCAATCCACTGGGCAATGTCCCGGTACTGTGTACCGCGGATGGCATACAGATTCGGGAAAGTGCCGTAATAATTATCACCGGTGCAGATTACTTTATCTTCCGGCAGCCAGACCAGAACCGTATCATCCGTTTCGCCCGGCGCCCTGGTCAGCTCCATGGGCACACCGTCTATGACCCGGCTTACGGTTTCTTCCGCATACACGGTTGTCGGCGGCAGGAAACTGTATACACCGTCATTCTGCGTATGCCCTTCCCGCGGACCGATTCCCTGCGTGATAGCTTCTTCATCAGTTTCGTCATAGCCGAACTGTCTGACCGTGCGTGCATTCAGCACATCGTTGAGTCTGTCATAGTACGGCAGCGGCTTTTTCACCGGTGCAAATGCAATAACTTCCGGTGACATGCACGCAAAGGCGCCGGAACCGCCGCGGTGATCGGGATGTCCGTGTGTAAATATAATGGCGGATACAGGCAGATCACAGATCTTCCGCAGCTCGGCATACATCCTCTCTGCTCTTTTATCCGTATCAAGCGCATCGATCAGTATCCAGGAGGAGCTGCCCCGCACCGCCGTGCAGTTGGAATGCCCGTATCCGAGAAAATGATAGATACGTTCATTTACTTCGGTAATCGTCTTCCTGAAACTCTCTTCACTGAATTCTCTCAGTTTTTCTTCACCCGTCATACGGTGCCTCCTTTGCAATAATCATACCTTCTGTTACGTGACCTATCAGATGAAAACAGTATGAAGTACTCAATTTCATCGAAATTTCCATATTGATTTGACGCTTTTCAACTGCATACAACTTTCTGTAAAGAACGTTGTATGCTTTTTGTATATCTTCACTTTATGATCCGACTCTTGTCAAGCAGACAAGGAAAATAAATCACTGTACAGAGATCACAAAAACATGGAGGCTTACCAAATAAACCTGGGAAAACATCAAACTGACCCGGGACATATTTGGGGTCTGAAAAGAAAAGAAGGCAATGAATTCATAAGAGAGAATCTTATGAACCATATATCGCTTACGGAATATTCGGATGGATCGACATCTGGTTCAGCAACGGCATGAAAGAAACACCGGAAGAACTCAACCGCATTATTGTGTAAACAACATCAACACCATGATCAAAGGAGCCAAAGAACTCTGAAATAAAAGCGAAGCCAGATCATAAACCGGTTTCGCTTTTTTCATCTGTTCTTGTCTATATCCTGCCAGTTGGAATTATGCAGGATCTCAGCGTCTTCCCCAAGGAAAGCTTTTCCAGCTTCTTCGTTTCCCTGCAGCTGATAAAGCATCCAGGCGGTCATATAGCCGTCTGTCCTCATCAGCATCTCTTCATGTTCCGCGCCTGCTGCCCTGGCTCTGATTTTCATCACGCCCTCCGGAACCTGCTCATAGTTTTCAATCAGCGCAGACAGCGGTGATACACCGCCGTATTCTTTTGTCGGGTCCTTCACTCCCTTGTCATCGGACTTTCCGGTTCCGGCGGTCATGAAATACGGGATGCGGATTTTTGTCACATCATAATGCCAGCCGAAATTGCCAGCCATGAACTGATAGGCGGCACTGCCGGTGAAAATGGTCTTGTACATCTTCCCGTTTTCATATTCCGAAACAGCAGCCAATGCGCCGGCTCCGCCCTGGGAATATCCGATAATGCCCATGTTTTCCTGATCCATGCGGTCATAAAGAATATGATCCGCCGGAAGATTCATCACACAGTCCAGTGTGATGGACGCTGTTTCACCGGTTCCGGTCTGCGGATCTTCGTTTCCCACAACGATAAAGCCCCAGGAAGCCAGTCTTTCAAAAAAAGGTTCATAGGATGCCGCCGGTGTTCCGCTGGCATTTACGACCATGATCACAGGATACTGATCGCTGTTCTTTTCAAGCTCAGCAGGATACCAGAAACGGATTTTGGCGATCGATTCATTCTCTGAGGATATTTCTGTATAAGAGACTTCATGATCACCTGGCCGGGAATATTTCATTTCAAGTTCTGCGTCCGATGTGAACTTCTCAAAATACCCGTCTGTGATATCCGTATCTTTTCCGGACGCTCTTTTCAAAGAAATAGTTGATGTACTATAAACTGCACACCGAAAACCTGAAAGAGGACTATTCTGGCTATGAAGAGGTAGAGAATATGTTGATCAATCAGGAATTTATCAATCATCTGACACCCGTGGAAATATC
>JAFUCL010000086.1 GCA_017459725.1 Solobacterium sp.
GGGAGAGGTTCTCCTGTTTTCGTCATGGCCTTTCCATAAAAAGTGGAAAACCTCATTCTTTGAGGATCTCCACTTGACTTAAGTTATCGGTTACTGTTCAGACGGTAAGAAAAAAGTTTTCCACAAAATGAAAAAAGTTTGGATCCCATTTTGAGGAATCCGAATCAAAAAACACAGTAAAAGTACGGGTTCAGATCCAACGGTTTGTGGAAAACCTGAGAATCCGTGCTTTTTAGACTGATTTGCCATGTGGAAAACCACATTTTGACGGTGTTTTGAAGGCTTTTTCTCCACATTTGACAGCACTGATTTTCTACTGTATTTCTAAGGTATGAGGACAGAACTTGAAGAAAAATATGAGATTCTTCGCGGCAATCATTACCACCTTTCCAAAAAGCTGGAGTACTATGAGTCCGGCAAAGCTTTTGAATCTTTCAAGGCGAAATATGAGAAGGAAATCAAAAAGCTGCAGAACAAGCTTGCAATAGCAGAATCTTGTTATAAAAAGCTGTCTGAAAAAAACAATCAGAATATAGCTGAGAACAGCAGGCTCAGGAAAATCATATCCGAAAAAGACTCAGAACTTCAGGATGTCATCAAAGAATATGAAGGAATGCTGGATGAGTATAAAAACCTGATCGATGAACTGCGCAAACAGATCAATGATCTGGAAGGAACGATCAAGAAGATGAGCGCAACACTGAACCGGGATCATACAAATTCATCAATTCCGTCCAGTAAAGATGAAAATCATAAAAAGATAGCCAACAGCAGAGAAAAAAGCGGGCGCCTGCCAGGCGGACAGAAAGGTCACAAGGGAGCTTTGCGTAAACCGATGGAACCGACAGAGCCTGTGGTCAAACTGGTGCCGGAAGAAGTGGCCGAGAATCCGGAAGACTGGGAAGAACTGGAGAAGAAGAGAGTGCGCCAGGTCATTGATGCGCATATGGAGATCAGGTGTGTTCAGTACGAAGCACACGCATACCGCAATAAACATACAAAGCGGATCATTTACAGTGCCTTTCCTGCGAATGTCGTAAATGAGGTGAATTACGGCGAAGGGATCAAGGCACTTTGTTGTATTTTGTCTTCCTACTGCAACGTATCCATCCGAAAGACATCCGAACTGATCAGGAGTCTTACAGATAACAGATTGAATATATCGACCGGCATGATCGCCAGGCTTCCCAAAGAATTGAAAAACAAGACAGAAGAAGACAGAAAAGAGATCATACACAGACTGATGTGTTCCCCGGCTCTGCACAGCGACGCTACAGGGGTCCGCATCAATGGAGAGAAATGGAATATCTATGTAACAGCGAATGGCAAGGATGTCATTTATACTCTTTCGAAGATCAAAGGAGTAGAAGGGATCAAAGGTACACCTCTGAAGAACTATCTGAACGCAGTGATACATGATCACGACAGAAGTTACTACAATGAAGAGTTTTCATTCAGGGAGCACCAGGAATGTCTGGCACACATCATTCGCTATTGTCAGGACAGTATCGATAATGAGCCTGAGCTGACATGGAACAGCCGGATGAAGGAACATCTGCAGTGGATCATACACAGATATAAAGCGAAGAATATAACGGAAGAAGAACAGGAGGAACTGATCCGAACATACGATGAGATACTGGATACAGCAGAACAGGAATACAGATCACATCCGCCGACGAAGTATTATCGGGAAGGTTTTAATCTGGCAAAACGGCTTAAAGAGTACCGTAATGAAACACTGGCCTTTCTGACCTCAGAGACAGAGTTGGCATACGACAATAACCTGAGCGAACGTCTGTTACGACAATGTAAGAGGAAAAGCCGTGCAGTGATATCATTCAGAAGTTCAGAGTCCACAGAAATATACTGTGATGTGCTGAGTCTGATAAAGTCAGCTGACCAACAAGGCATTAATATATATCAGATGATGAAAGAAGGCTTCTCGAGAACACGATAGTTCTCAAGAAGCCTTTATACCGTCTGAACAGTAACGACCTGCCAACTGCATCGTTGAACATGACGGTTTTTTTGTGCAGGGTTTTTATTATATTCAGAGTGTAGGATAATTAGGAGGTCATTATGAAAAAGGTATACTTTACGATTACAGGCACCAATCACCGTTACGGTTCGGACTTCTTCGAACCGGATATGACCGTTACTCTCACCAAGGAGCCTGATAACAAATATGATCATGAAGCCATCAAGGTGAATGTGGAAGGTCTGGGACATGTGGGATATGTGGCCAACAGTGTATCCACGGTACTGGGAGAGAGCTTCAGTGCCGGACGTCTCTATGACAGAATCGGTGATACAGCAGAAGGAACCGTACGGTTTGTAGTGCCGGGCGGAATCCTGTGCACGGTGAATGAAGAATGCCTGCGGGAGTATCCGTGGGAGGAAGAAGATGCGTGAATACAGGCGGGCATATACTGACCTGACCGGGAGTCTTCTAATAGACCTGTATAAGCAGAAGGAAACGGAGAACATTGCACTGTCTCCGTTTTCGGTGATGGTACTGCTCGGCATGGCAGCACAGGCTTCTGCCGGTGAGACATGGAAGCAGATCCTGCAGACACTGGGCATGGATGATCCTGTGAGGGCAATACAGGGCATACAGGAAGCACTGGATAAAGAACCGGGATTTCATTCAGCCAATGCCGTATTCGTGCAGGAAGCCCTGAAAAACGCAGTCAGTGAAGGATACCCGGAAGCACTGAAGAGAGATTATAACGGGAAACTGTTTGCCTCGGAAGATATCGTTTCCGATATCAACAAATGGACGAAGAAACAGACCCGCGGTATAATCACGGACATTGCCGGGGAATCCATGAAGCACGCAGTCATGGGTATACTCAGCGCATCCGTCTTTCAGCGTTCCTGGACACAGCATTACTCCTACGATGATATTGAACCGATGGAATTCCGTAACGCTGATGGTACGGTGAAGGAAACAGATACCATCTGGACTCTGGAGGATATGTTCATTGCGGACACTCTGGTGACCGGCTTTGTCAAACAATACAGGAGATCCGGCTGTTCCTTCATGGCGCTTCTTCCAAGACTGGAAGGTGAAGAAGCACTCCTGCAGGTGCTTGAAAACCTTGATCTTTCCACGGTGTTTGAAGAAAGGATCAACGTGGAAACTGCCGTATATCTGCCGGAGTTTGCCTTTCAGCAGACCTTTGATATCAGGGAATACTGCAGAGCACAGGGAATCACGGAACTGTTCACTGAGCACGCCGACTTCAGTCCGCTCTCAGAGATACCTGTGCATCTGGACACGCTGATCCACAAAGCAGCAATCGATGTCAGCAGGAAGGGAACCAAAGCAGCTGCCGTATCCATGGGAATCATTGATATCACCGGTGCTTTCTTCCCGGAGATGGAAGTGAAGCTGAACAGACCGTTTATCTGGGCAGTCATGCATAATAAAACAGCACTGCCGGTGTTTGCGGGAGTTGTGAACAGACTGTAAGGTCATTTGCGCAGGAAAGGTCTATTATGGAATGGTTGAGGATGATAACTATGAAGAAAACAGGAATTCTTTTGGCGGGACTGATGCTGCTGTGCGGATGCGGTACTCCGGCATCAGCAGAAAGTACAGCAGCACCTGCGGAAGAAGCAGCACCACAGCAGGAAAAAACGATTTCTACTGCCCAGCTGCAGTCATACATGCATTATCACAGTGTGACACCGGACAACTGGGAGGATTATTTCACATGTCAGGTCGAGGATATACAGAAGAAGGATATATTCGGTGAGGAAGGTCTGATTTACATTACCGGACCGATTCTGCGGATGAAAGACGGATATATTTGCGGATCAGATCTTGTGATGCGGTTTACCGTTCAGGCAAATGCAGCAAAACTCTTTTTGAATCATGAAACGGGTGAAGAGGTTCCGGCAAAGTGGGGCTCGGATGAAAATATTGACAGTACGTTTGATGTCACTGCAATATGGATTGAACGGAATGATTCCGGAACTTATATACCCATTGACTATAGGACAACCAATAAGACCGGACAGGGTGTTTTCAGCGGCATTCCGCAGGATATCATATGGACTTATACACTGAACGATTTGAAAATGGTTAAATCCATCGGGACCGTATACAGCCTGGAGCTTCCGGATGATGTATGGAATGACGATGGGTCCGGACAGTATATTGTTGTTGATTTCAGCGATATGCGTGTGAATCCAAAGAGTATATCCAAAGTGTTTTTTTACAGAAGCGGTCGGAAGACAGTCATGAATACTTCCGGTATTGTTATTGAGGAAACAACAGACGAACAACTGAATCTGCGTACAGATTCGCAGAGCGAAGCATATGCATGCTGGGAGTTGGAAACATATCTGGGCAAACAGGCTGATCAGTAAAATTGCAGGCATCAGCGTTCAGCAGAATCATAATGAAAGGCAGTCCGCAGGGACTGCCTTTGTCATTGAATACGCTTGTTATTACTTTCTGATTGTCAGAGTGCCAGTGACATTAACGATATTAATGGTGTCCGGTTTGAGCACATAATGGTCTGTATATTTTTCGGGTTCCTCAAAGGTGAGATTGCCTCCCATTGCACCGCCTTCTGCCATTACGTTTTCATAGTCAAAGACGCAGAGTGTTGCCCCAAAGGAGTTTAAATCTGTACTTTTTGATTGTAGTTCCAGATATCTGCTCGCATAACTGATTGAGGAGGGCAGTTCAGTTTCCTCACACTGATATGTACCATCGGCCGCATTCATCTCTGTGATTCGGTAGCACTTGAACTGATACTCATATCCCACAGTTCCCCCGGTAAGGCTAACATTGTTTCCGAATTCCGGTTTCAGTTTCAGCCTGTAAAATTCATACACTGATTTGACATTGCCGTGGGCATCTTTTTCAAGACTTGGTTCCACTACCAGTTCAAAGTAATCATACAGATTATCCTTGGTAAGCGTGACCTCCTCTGTTTCAGGCTGCGGTATATATTCCATGTATGCCTTAAAGGATTCCTCATAGTTGCCTGCTTCCAGGGCATCGATCAGTTTTCCGTACTTCTCATACATCTGATCGCCCTTGGAAGGACCAGATGAACAGCCGGTCAGCAGTACAGCTGAAATACATACGGCTGAGAATAGTCTTTTCATTGTCATGTTGATATCTTTCCTCCTGTATTCAGAATACCACATATGCAGAAAACATCTGATGGTTATCAACGACAGACCGTCATGGTGCGGTGAATGAATACGACTGAGATGCAGAGGACGGAGACATATGTGTTTCCGTCCTTTTGCAGGTCAGTTTAGACGAGTTTTGCATTAACTTTTACAAATTGATGCTGAATTGTTATGGACTGGCAGTTTTTGTGAACACTTCCTTCAGTACTATATGTGTGCAGGAAGAAAGTAGGAACATTATGAAAAACGAAGGAATCTATATTACACTCACTCATCTGGATGATTACGGACTTGGTGAAGGTTTAAAACCCGGTAAGAAACTCATTCTCAGGAAGGATCACGACAATCCCTATGATGATGAAGCAATTGCAGCATATGACGGTTTAAGTAAAGTCGGCTATGTTGCGAACAGTGTATGCACGGTATACAGAGGAACACACTCTGCCGGCTATGTATATCAGTTATTCGGGGAAGAAACCGAATGCACGGTATTATTCACGTGTGATGATGCGGCAATTGCGCAGTTGACATATTAAACAAATTACAAACAGAGATAATCTTGCGGGGGATTATCTCTTTTTTCGGGGTGTATGATAAAAGTGTGCGAACAGTAAGTTTGAGGAGGTGAGTGTATATGACGCTGAAAGAAGCCAAACAGATGTATGAGAAGCTTAAAGTAAAGCTGCAGAGAGGACCGGATGAAGGCGCCGAATATATGCTCGCGGATATTACCGAGTTCCTGGTGAAGGAGACCCATGATTCATGGTATATCTCTGATTTGGGAGGGTATTACTATTCGCATGGCAGATATGACTTAGCACTGAAGTATTTCGAAGAAGCAAAGGCATTGGGGGATCCCTGGTGCACCGTCGGTATCGCAGATATCTGGTATTACGGATATCTGGGAGAACCGGACTATGAGAAGGCCTTTAAGGGGTATACGGAAGCAGCACAGAACGGAGAGCTGATGGCCGAAGTAATGCTTGCGGACATGTACGACAAAGGTCAGTATGTAAAACAGGATCATGACAAGTACTGTGAGATGATGGAGAAACTGTATGAGAAGCAGCAGAAAGAAGAACTGCCGCTGCTTACCATGCCTGATATCTACACAAGACTTGCAAGGATCCGCAAGGAAGAACATGAAGAGCTGGAAGCCATCAAACTGTACATGATAGCCAGAGGACCTCTTGAAGAGAGAATCATGTATGTGCATGATCCTAAAGATATCCAGATGATGGAGGAACTCATCACGGATATGTACAGCATGGTGATACCTGATGTGGCAGACATAAGACTGTATGATGCCTTTGTACTGCTGAAGGAGCCTGGTGTATTGTCCTTTATGTATCACGGACATACGTATGAGATCAGATCCCGGAGAGAAGGAAACGGACTGGTGTTTGAATTCGGAGGAACCGAATACAGAACATTGCAGGATCTGTTCGTATCAGCCGAACTAGATGACCTGTATCTGACATTCATTTACAACAAGCTGTATAACTTCAAGGTCGGAAGAAGAAACAAAGAAGCAAAAAAGATAATGCTCAGCTGAATATGTACTGATGAGACCCTGCAGAAATGCAGAGTTTTATTATAGGGAAATTCCGGATAATCAGCGTATTCAGCTGGTTGTCAGCCCTGGAAATCTATATGATCTGCCGCCTGCCCGATTGGAAATCATGTCTTGTTTTGTGTGTTACCGGTGACAGTTTTCGGGTGCAAACACTACAGTTTACGATATAAACGCGAATTTCCTGCAATCAACAGATAATTAAGGGAATCAGGCTATTACGAATGTATGAAATATTGATTTGTGAGTAACAAAAGCGTATAAATGCACAAATCAGACTTTGGCAGGCACTATCATCAGGAATCCTGCATCAGAGACTGCTGCAGACGATCTGCATAGTCAAGGAAGGCCTGCCGGATTCGGGGATGGGTGGCCTTGAAGGTGATCGGTGAAGGAATCATGCGGATCACGGCTATTTCTGTATCCGTGATGAAGATCTGTACATTCTCAAACGGACACTGTTTCAGGAAGACGGGATGATAGCCGGGATGTTCAGAAGCCAGCTTCCGGATGTCCTCTGTATGTTGAAGATACTGTTCCTTGGTATAGAGAACCGGAGATCTGCCCGGGGTGGATTCCGTATACGGCTGTTCTGAAGCAGGAAGGGGAATGTATTCCGTGATGGATTCCGGTTCTGTTTCATCGAAGTGATAGCATACCGCTTCCCACAGCGCATACAGATCCGCATCATGGAAACCGAATACCGTTTCCTGAGACATTGCCGCAAGCGGCAGCGCATTCCGGATGATCACCTGATTCCTGCCTTCCGGGATATACATGCCCGGAAGGATCGCGAACAGGGGCGATGCCTGGTTGATCAGGGAACGGTATTCTTTTTCAAACTGCACAAGGTCTCTGCTGCCGGTGTGGTAATGGTAGATACCATCTGCTTCCGATCCTTTGACATGGGAGGAGCGGATACAGGCCATGCCGGGTATCAGGAACATCGTATTGGTAAACAGGGAATGTTCATCCTTCCGGCAGAAATACGATGAGATCATGCCGGAAAGGTACAGCGGCAGCCAGCCGGAGATCGCATCGTTCAGTTCCTTCAGATTCCGGTTGACATAGTGAATGATCGTGATTCCTGTATGATTCCGGATACACATCTGCATGAGTACAGCCCACATGCGGAAAAACTGCGGATCACCGCTCAGCCAGTCCATGTCCTCATCCGAAAACAGGAACATCTGATGAACATGATGCTTTACTGCATCTTTCAGAAACCGCAGAACTGCACTGCGCAGCCCGCCGGTTCCGTAATAGTTTTCCTGAATCACGCTTTCCGGAAATTCCGGCAGTTCAAATACAGCATTTTGCGTTTCCGAAATATTCTGGTTGAACAGGGAGATCAGACTTTCGGCTGTGATTTTTTCAGAATGAATTGGTTCGCTGTTTTCCAGCAGCCATGCGGAAAAACGTTCCTGATCTGTTTCGGGACACATCATCAGCTCGCAGAGTACACTGATTCTGCCGGCTTTTTCAATGCGTTCCCAAAGCACTCTGCAGATTCTCATGGCCATATCAGATCCGCTCTTCGGTCTGCGCTGATGGCTGCGGTAGCGGCTGATGAGAGATGCGTCTGCGTATACAAGCTGACTCAGCCGGATATTTGAGATGCCGGTCAGATTCATGACGGCATTCAGACGCGTTCCGAAGGAATGAGAGGAAATATGTCCGGAAGAAGAACCCGGTTCTTTCTGGTCGGGGATGCTGTCTTTGTACAGCCACTTCATCAGTGTCTGTTCCATCTCATTCGGACTGCTGCTATCCGCACCGGTCAGCTGCCGAAGAATCTCTGTTTTTCCGGTATCGGCACAGTAAATGATGATGCCGCGGATCAGCTTCCGGACAGCTGCACCGTTTTGTTTCGGTTGTCTGGATCCGTTTTTCATGCGGCTGATGCCTGTTCTGTCTGTCTCTGCATATCCGGCAAGACCGGCAGCGGATACCTCCAGTGCATCCATCAGAAGCGTCAGTTGATGTGCAAACATGATACGAATCCTCCTTCCGAGTGTTTTCCTGTCTCCGAAATCAGTATATCAGTCCGTTGTGCCATTGAAACAGTCATTGACAGATCGCACGGCACAAAATGAACGGGCACTGTGCATTCTAAAATAAAAGTGTATCGAATCAGTTCAATTGCCGGAAAACAAAGGAGACTGTCTATGCCGATGAAATGTCCTGTGTGCGGGAAAGAACTTCCTGACCATGCTGCGTTCTGCGACCGGTGCGGGAGTGTCCTGCACTCTGCTCAGCCGGATCATAAACCGGCTGCGGATCCGGACGGAGTATACCGCTGGGTGTGCGAACGTCCGATGTTGAAAAGTTTTTTCCTTTTGTTTGAGATATGGCGGGCGATCGGAATTGCCGCGGCAATCATCGTCCTTTTCATGCTGGTCATGAACCTGCTGTCCGGAAACGGTCTGAAAGGTGCGGGCGGAGCATTCATTGCCGGGATCCTTGTGTTTGTTATTCTGATGGTGCTGTCGCTGCCGGCTTACTGGATCGCTACAAAGGCAAATAACGGGAAATATACTGTGCTTTTTGAAATGGATGAAAACGGGATCGACCATACCCAGATCAAAACGGATAAGGCAAGAGCACTGGAAGCACTGACAATGCTTGCCGGTGCGAAAACAAAAAACTATACCATGACCGGGGCCGGCATGCTTTCCGCCGCCGGAACGTCTTTATATACACGTTTCTCTGCTGTCAGAAAGATACAGGCAGATGCTTCAAAATGCCTGATCCGGCTGAAGGGAAAACTGATCCGAAACCAGGTCTATACCGATCCGGAACACTATGATTTTGTATTGGATTATATCACTTCCCGCTGTCCTCAGGCAGAGATCACAAGGAAGTGACGGGTCTCTTTCCGATGGAACAAATCAATATCAATAAACGGTGAATACTATGAAACATATCAGACGGATCATATTGGCGGCTGCGATACTGCTTGGTGCAGTCATTTTCTATATGTTATTTATCCGCAGTCCCAGGGATAACGGGAATTACCCGGCTGTTCCGGACACGCCGGCTCCTGCTCCGCACAGCGGCCTGTTTATATCGGATCATGGTTCTCTGGAATTCAACGGAGACGGCAGTACGATCATCATTGATTTTGATCACGAACTGGCAGAACTGAGCGGTCTGCCGGAAGGAAAACAGGAAGGAACGTATACATTCCTCAGCGGTAACCTGCCGCCGCACGGAAGCTTTGATATCCGCTATGATGCGGCACATGAAATGCGCATAACGATTGGTGACATCGTGGCTGTGATCAATCTGGGAATCATCACGGAAGACGGCACTGTTCAGAGATACCTGCAGATGGTTACCCCGGAAAGCATACCGATGATACTGTACGAAGACGAAAAACCTATGAATATCGTCTTTGAACTTCACAACTAGAAGGACTCGGAAATATGACTCTGTATTGTCCCAACTGTGGTAAACAACTGTCGGATTATGCGGAATTCGGCGGCAGCTGTGGAATAAAAATACCTGCTGCCGGAAATGAGTGCGTAATGCTGCTCAGGGAATACGATGCTTACGAAGGCCGGGAATACCTGATTGCGGATATGTGAATGTCGGAGGAAGACCGCACAGACTTTTTGATGATGCGGGGACAGGAGCAGGAATATGGCGAAATACTGTATGAAATGCGGCGCAGAACTGAGACCGGAATCAAAGTACTGCCTGAAATGCGGAACTCCGGTTCCTGAATACACAAATGAGACGAAGACTCCGAAAAACAAACGGGGCGTCTCTGCTGCTGATGTAACTGAAGGCAAAGCGGCAGGTATTCAGGATGCGAAGCCGAAAAGGAGTGCCGGGAGGAACACGGAACAGAGCAAAGCAAAAGAAGTTTCTCTGAAGAAGAAAGAAGCACCGATCGCGGAAAAGAAGAAAAGCACCGGCAGTTTCACAAAAGGCATCTGTTTTCTGCTGGCTGCCGCACTCGCATTCACAGGTTTTGTCAAACCGGGTTTCTTTCTGAAAAACAGGAAAGAACCGGGGCAGAGCATTTCCTATCTTCCTTCCGGCAATAACGGATCTTCAAACACTTCATCCTCTTCCGGACTTCATATGACCGATACAGGGAAGCCTTCTCCGGATGCGGACAAAGTCACACTGACCGTTTCCGACTGCCTGATCGAAGAGGATGTGGAATACACGGTCACTCCGTCGAACGTCAGAGAAGATAAGAACACCGGCGTCAAAGTCTGTACATATGATGTTTCCTCAGATCAGATCCAGGGAACACTGAACGGTTTTATGGAGATCCGGGTGCCCTATGATGATACTTTCTTTGATCCGGGGGAGGATCCGGGAGACTGCATTGCCGTGCACGTGATCGATGAAAACGGCAAGCCTCAGCTGGAACTGTTTGAAGTTGATACGGAGAACAAGGAAGTCATCATATATGCGGAACATCTTTCAAAACGGGAGATATATCACTACAGGAATGCGCCTCTATTGGAAAAGTATGATCTGAGCTTCGGGAATACCCTCGTAGGGAACCTCTCCTTCAAGGAATGCGCGGAACTGACGCTGGGTTTCATCAATGATATCGAGGAGATGGACGAAGCGGAAAAGGAATGCTATTTCAACAGGGAAGCTATCAGCCTTGTCGTCACAGCGGGAGTGGGCGGGCAGCTGAACATCTTCCCGAAAACGGTCAACAACTATATCAACGATACAACAGGCTGGCTCACCAATGCCGCAACGATCGTGGCTCTGGGAGGAGAGTATTCCCAGTCCTATATGGGAGCGGGTCTTGATTCCCTGAGCAAGCTCGGTCTCTACACATCCATGTGCAAGTTCACCTATGCGATGTCGGATCTGGCGTCGCCGTGGAAAGTAGGAAGTCCGTCCAGAGAAGAAATACTGGGTGCGTATAAGACAATCCTGTCGACGGGACTGGACCGCGCAGGTTCGTTCTTCTCGGGCAGCTGGATTGGTGCCAATTATGCGATGTGCATGTCCGGTGTCTTTGTCTTCACCGTGCTGATCGATGCGATGTTTGAAGAGGCGATGTACCAGAAGATGTGGGACATGGCTGCGGTCTATGAATACTACGGCGATCAGTATAAAGAAGGCAACTACAGGCCAAGGACCAACAAGGAATGGTACGACCTCTTCCTGGATATCTTTGAGAGATATACCCAAGCCGGAAAACAGGACTTCATCGAGGACGCCGTCAACAAGGAGATCTATGACTACGCGAAGTTATTCTGGCAGCTCAGCCCTGAAGAAGCAGGCAAGGTAACAGACAGAGCAGGTTACAAGCGCATGCCGTATCCGACGGAAGCGGAAATCGAGAAGATGACGGATGCGTATATTGAAAACCTGACCTACAGGCTTCATCCCATCATCCTGCAGTGTGAAAGAACGATGGCCAGAAGAGCGGAAGCCCGGGCACTGAAATGGCTGCGCTCTGCCTACAACAACCTCAACTACAAGATCTCCCTTGAAGTAAAGGACGCCAACGAGAAGGTGATCTATGCCGGCTATTACTTCAGCTTCAACGATCTGGCGGAAACAGCCGACATCAGCATCTGGCAGGGACAGCTGGATAAGGACGGACGCTTTGAAACCAAGTTCTGTTTCAACGACTGGGTCAATGCCGGTGTTCCGACGACCGTCAGTCTGTATGCCACCGTGAGGGACAGAAACGAAGGGAAAAACCCTGTAGCCACAGCCAGGATCGTCATGGCCAAGACAGCGAAGGAAACGAGTTATGTATCGTTCCTGGAAGCTCAGGATCAGCTGGTCTGGGTCATGGACCAGCAGGTGTTCAGATCAAAGTGGGATAATTACGATTCCTGTCCTCTTACGCAGAAAGATGTCTGCCAGAATCAGCCCGGCTGCACATATATTCAGATGCCGTGTTTTGAAAAAAAGACGGAATGCGAAGACGGATTATGTACCGTTCACACAGACAACTACGGTATGTACAACGATCCGAATGCTGTGACAAATACAGAAGAAGATTCTTTCAGGATTCCACACAGAGTCATCAATGACGCAACGGATCCGTACGCCTATCCGGGCGGTGTATTGATTAAGTTCAAAACCGAGAAAACAGAAGATATGAACTACTTCATGATCAACCAGGGAAAGATCACCCTCACCGACCTGACCCTGGCCGAGATCATCCCGGCGAAAGAAGAAGGAGCGTACTTCATATTCGCCGCCAATTCAGGTAATTATGCCTGCCGCTACCGCTGTGTTTCTGCAAAAGAAGCGGAAAATATCAAAGCCGAGCATATCGATGCGGTCGGCAGGGAATACTACGGATTGAAATCATATTAAGAAAACTGAACCGGCAAGTCCGTACCTTCATGATTGGCATGAAATGCTCATTACAGCCAGTGACATCTTTGCTGTACTGGATCCGGACCGTTACGAAAGGCGGTACAGTTCAGAAAAGCCTGGAGATGGTTACCCCGGAGCACATACCGACAGTATTGTTCGAAAACAAAAGACCCATCGGAATCATCATGGAACTTCAGAACCAGGAGGACTCGGAAATATGGCTGTATACTGTCCCAACTGCGGAAAACAACTGCCGGATTACGCGGAATTCTGCGACAACTGCGGGAAAAAGATACCCGTAAATAAAGCTCAGGAACGACCTGTCTTAAGCAAAGAAACAGAAAAAAAGAAGTCTTCAGGTCTTTTGGCGTTCCTGAAATGGTTTGTGATCCTGAATGTCGTCGGCGGTATCGGCATAGCGCTGATTGGGATACTGGAGTCAGTATTCCACCGTACACCTCCAGCAGAGCTTCCTTCTCAGCAGACCGCAGACACCAATACCGGCACAGGAAAGCCAGACCCGGTAAAAACTGCAGAAACCCAGACGCAGTCCGGAGGAACACCGGTACCGGTACAGACGGAAACACAGACATCGGTACCGGAAGATATCCCGCAGGGATTATCGGATATCACCAATGTGTGGTTTGATGATTTCCTGTTTTATGAAAATGATGTTTACGATAACGGAATTCCGGAAAATGCTGTTCTGAGAGAAGCAGGATATACCAGCGGGGAATGGAAATACTGCATAACCTTCAACCGGACGCTTGCCGGGGAAGAAAGGATCGATGAGATCGGAACGGCGGAATTGGCCTTCTCCGAACATGGAGCACAGCTGATCCTGCATCCGCAGTATATCCGTTTCGGAAGCGATGTATCATCGGAAGATGAAGCGGAAGCCGGATATGAACCGTTTGCAGGCTCGTGGAATCCGGAGTATATCGATCTTTCTGACGGGAATATTTCCATCGGCCTCGGCCATTATTATTCCTTTGAAGGAAGAGATTATGTACTGGGGAATATCGTTGTCGGAGAAACCGGCATGTTCGGCGATGTACTGCTGGTAAGACCTTGAGGTAATGTTTATGACTGTACGTGAAAGACGCTGCCCATCGTGCGGCAAAACCGTAAGCAGGGATTCCAGATTCTGCCTTTACTGCGGCAAAGAGCTTTCGGCTGATGAAAAGAAGGTGACAGGATCCAATACTCTCACATGTCCTGTCTGCGGAAGAGAAGCAGAGAAGGGTGCTGAATTCTGTTTGGGCTGCGGCCACCGCTTTGGGGAGAAACAGCCTGAAAAGGTCAGGAAGGAACCTGTATGCCCGGAATGCGGTGCGCCTGTGGGTGAGGACTCGAAATTCTGTCTGCGCTGCGGGAAACCATTGAAACAGATCGTTCCGAAACAGAGTCGGAAAGCTGCAGTACCGGCAATGCCGAAGTCTTCCGTGATAACCGGGATGTCAGCGGGACTGCGTCTTTCGGCATTAACTTCCGCCGGAGAGATGGACCTCGGTGAAATGGGGAATACGATCTCTGCAGCCGTCGGTGAGACTGCCCATGTCCGTCAGGAAGTGACAGAAATACTTTCCCCGATTGCCGGTATCGGTAAAACGATCGGTACATATCTCGGCGGTCTTTTCAGCATGTTTGCGAAGCCGAAAGTACTGCTGTATGCGGTGTTCATGGCCTGTCTGTGGACGGTGCTGGGGATATTAAAGAACAGCGGTTCTGATTTCCTGCAGGCATTGTCCTGGCTGACCTGTGCAGAAGGAGGCATCTTTGCCAAAGGCTGTACTGCACTCATGCTGTCATCGCTGTTTTCCGGCGGTATCGGCAACTCCTTCAAAGGTATCGGCGCTCTGTTCAGCCGGAAAGACGGCAGGGGCAGTATCCTGTTCCTGGTTATGGGTATTGTTTTCGGTGCAGTTTCCTGTACAGGCATCACGCTGGCTGATCCGGCTTCAACCATGGCCGGGATCTCCGGTGCTTTGCTTTCCCTGCAGGCAGTCGGGAGACAGGATGGTCTTCTGTATCAGCTGGCAGAATCACTGACATCCGCCAAAGACAATGGCGTACGTATTTCTCAGAGCGGCAAAGCAAAAAGTCTGCTGACCGGCCTGACTCTGGGATTTGCGGCTATTACTGCGATCATGGCACTGGGAATGTAAACGGAGGGCATATGAAGCATATAAAGAAAGTAATACAAAAATATCTTCATGCATCTGCCGCGGCAGTTCTTTTGCTGTGCACAGCAATTTTTCCGTTTACTGTAATAAAAGCTCATGGAGAAGAAGAACGGCAGTATCAGGTGATCTCAGATACATTGCCATTCGGTGAAACTTTCATATATAAAGATGGTTATCTGACAACTTCCGAGAAGAGAGGCTCTGCAGACTGGATGCTTGAAGCAATGTGCCTGGAACCATGGGATCTGAAACTCGTGCAGGCAGACAGCACGGCGGACACATCGTCGTTTTATCAGGCAGTGGATGAGCGTGTATACCGCGGCCATCTCAGTGAAGGCGACAGACTGCGCTCTTCAGTGACCATCAACGGAATCAACGGCTATATCAGCACGCATGCCAGAGTCTATTTTGACAATGGAAGTGATTTTGAGTTCAGACTCAGTTCTGAAAATGACTTTGAACTGATGGACGCGACAGTCGGCGATTATGTAGACAGCACAGCCACAAAGTCATGGACTGTTTATAACGACTATACCGTTGAGAAAGGCGTAAAGAAAGTTGTTGTCTTTCTTCATCATGACGGCGACCTCCGTGGCCGTACAGTAACGACAGACGATGCGTATCTGGATATTCGCTTTGAATTCACCGTGGGTACGGTTAATCAGTCAGTGACGGAGAAAGCAGATGACAAGCCCGGTGAAGATTCCGGTACGTATATCAAACCGGAGATCATTAATGAACCTGATGATTCCGGCTTCCCCGGAGGAGTCATCGTCAGTATCGGCGGAGCAATCGCTGCCGGAGCGGCAATCGCCTCCGGAAACGGGAATAAGAAAACAGAAAATAAAGAAGATAAGAAAAAGAAGAAAAGAAGCTCCTATAAGATGTATGTCTATAAGGAGTTCGGAGATGCGATCCATAAGGATGGTAAGGCTGTCAGGATCGGCGCCCGCATCGCTGAGATCACCGAAGAAGGAGAAACAGAAAGAAGTGATCTTTCACAGAAGATCCGCATCTTCTCGGAGGATGAAACACTCACGGTAAGCAATCCCCGCATGAGCGGGAAGTATAAGTATGCCAGAGTTACCTGCGAAAAGGATAATCCGCATGCGGAAGGAACCGTATCCTTTCAGTATGAAGGTGAGGGAGGCATCTTTACCAAACATGTCGTCTTCCGACTGGTTGGCACGATGGAGATCGTCTTCCCGGCCATGAATGCGGATGGAAACTGGATCGCCAATGCCAATCTCAATGAAACGGATGTCATTGCCGGCATGGGCGGTAAAGCGAGACTGCGCTTCATGATCAAGGATGCCACCGAAGAGCCAAAGCAGGTCACATTTACAAATACAGGCGGTTTTGATATCGGTATCTCCAGAGATAAGGAGTATGCCTATACCTACTGGGCAGAGATCACAAACAGGACAGACAAGATTGAAAAGACAGCTGGGATCTTTGCGGATAAGAAACAGCAGGCGATAGGGATCAAGGCGATATTCGCAGACAAGTCCTCCGTGGAAAGTGAATTCCAGATCAACATCTGGCCGGATGGATTATCCGTACCGATGGAAGATCAGAAAGACGGATATATCGAGATGGATACCCTGCCGGATGAGAATGCGGTAGGGACAGCCAATATACCGCCGGCAAGATTCAATGTCTATGTATGTTATCTGAACGGAGAAGAAGCGGTGATCGAAAAAAATCCGACCATGACTTTCAGCGGCTTCTTTGACGAGGGCAAATACGGTAAGACATTCACCACCGAACATTTCCCGTGGAAGGTATTTGGCGGGGCGGGAATCACGATCTATCCGTACAAGACACTGCCGGTTATTCTTGATCCTTATTACGCATATCTCAAGCTTTCCTACGACGGAAAAGGACACAGGGAAGAAGCAAAACTTCCTTTCCGTCTGACCGGTATCAAAGCTGATCTGCCAAGCATGGCAAGAAAAGAAGAAGCTCTCAGAAAACTCAGAAGAGCGATCGAGATCTTCGGTATCGGATCGGATCCGGATCTGCGGAATATGATCAGAAATGCTCCGAATATGTCGGGTGCGGATATTGAACATCTGACAAATCAGATACTGCTTGCCGGGAGAGAATTCTATCAGGCCCAAAGTGACGAATATGCCTCGATCGATGCGGTCATGACAAAGTATATCGTGGTCGCTTCATCCCTCGTTGCAATCGGCGACAAGGCGACTGAAATGGCCATTAAACAATACTGGCCAACGGCACCGGCAGACCTGATCGCAGCATTTGCAAACCCGTTCAAAAACGCGCTCGCTGAATATCTCGGACAGTATGTCGCCCGCTGGTCATGGGTTGATCTGACGGAAGGCGGAGAGATTGAAGAGTTTGCCTTCATGAAAACTCTGGTCAGCAGCAGCAACCAGACCCTTGAGGCAGTGCTTACCGGTGAAACGCCGATGACCCCGAAAGTTATGGGACAGATCGTATCATTGTATCTGATGATGAGTTTCTCAAAGCACTATTTCTACGGTGAAGGTGAAGAAAAAGGTGACATCTTTAAATCGCTGCTTGCGGCGATGGGCGATCTCACATTAGCTAAGTTCAAGCAGTTTTTGGGCGACAAGGTTAAACAATTGGGAGAAAAAGTTCTTAAACCCTTCAGCAATTATGCCGGAAAACTTCTGAGTGATCAGCTGCGGAAAGGTTACCAGTCCAAAGCCAACACTGCCGGAATGAATGTCTTTCTCCAGTATGTACGCGGTTCCTATCGGGATTTCGGCAAATTGACCAACGATGCACACAAGGCTGCCAATACTGCCAGAGACGCAATGAAATCTCAGTATATGGAAGGGGCAGAAAAGGCAATAGAAAAAACAGTCGAAGAGGCTGCTTCAGCTGCGGATATTGCGATTGCACAGGTGCTCAACTATCTGTTTGGCGGAACCCTTGACGAAAACGATTCGCTTGGTATACAGACCCATGAAGTTGCGGCTGGATACATCATTGACCGTTCATCCAGAACCGCGCAGCTGCTCGCAAGAGGCTTCAAAAAATGCTTTGGCATCGATGTTGAAAAGGCATATAAGGACGCAAAGGAAACTCTGGACATCTCAATAAAACTGGATGGGGAATATCTGATCATAGCAATGTTCGGATACGGCATAACTGTTAATTACGTACAGAATTTCGAAAGTCTGTTCTCACTCGTATATGACGCGCTGTTCGAAATGCTGGAAGATCTCTGGAAAGCAAGAGAGAACCATGTTCCTTCTTCCGATCCGAGGGATGAGCTTACAGATGACACATCAAGACTTGAACGTCAGGCTGAAAATCTGAAAAAACTCGAAAACTCAGTCTATGTCAATTATTACTGGGATTAACAAGAAAAGGAGAAATCAAATGCTCATATGCAGATTCTGCGGTGCTGAAATCGCAGACAGTGACCCGTTCTGCGCCAATTGCGGAGCACCTGTACTGAAGGAAGGAGAAACAATCGAACCGGTCAGAATCGATGCGCCGGAGGAGGCAGAAATCATCATCAGTGAGGGACCTGAGATGAGTCATGAAGAAGCAAGGCGGATACTGAAAAAGAGAAAATGAAGAGAGCTGCATCACTGCATGCCGGCAGGGAGCACTTAAAGACATCCCAAATGGCATCGTGATCGTATTCGGGAACGGTATCGCAGGTGGTGTTATCATCGATCACAAAATTTATCTTGGATATTATTCCTATAAAATGAAATCAGAATAACTGATCGCACAATAATGGGTATCAGAAGAATCATATGCAGGTGCCTGTTTTTGGCGCTCAGTATGCAGGAGAAATGTATGGCTGATTATTGTAAGAAGTGCGGGAACAAACTTACTCCGGACAGCAGATTCTGCCCGGAATGCGGATCTCCGGTTTCCGAAGATAATAATGATTTCGGAATTACACAAAGTGCAGAAGGCGGCTTGACTTCTGATATACACAAAGGATCAGGCAGATTGATATCCGGCTTTGAAACTGTAAAGAATGGGAAAGGAAAAAATAAACGCCTGAAATCCGACGTATCAGTCAAAAAGGAGAAGAAAGAATCGAAAGGGCTTTTCAAAAAGATCCTGATCGGATATCTGGCTCTTACGGTTGGCTATATGGGCTTTATCAATCCGGGTTTTCTTTTACCCGGCAAAAAGGAGCCCGGACAGAGCAGTTCAGGGAATTCCGGCACTTCTGAAAGTTCAGAACATTCCGGTAAAGGAAACACATACAAGGACTCTCTGGGACTTGTGCTTACTGACACCGGAGAGTTATCACCGAATGCGGATAATGTCACTCTGAAAGTCTCTGATTGTCTTGTCTACGGTGGTGGTGAGTATTTTGTTGATCCCTACGATGTTACAGAGGACAGCAGTAATCATATCAAGGTCTATACCTATGATATCTACTCACCGCAGATTACCGGAGAACTGAATGGTTATCTGGAGATACGGATTCCTTATGACGATACACACTTCAGTAAAGGAGAAGATCCTGCCAGGTGTCTGGGTGTCTATGTCGTAGATGATGACGGAAATATGGAGCCGGAACTGTTTGAAGCAGATACGGAAAACAAAGAAGTGGTCATCTATTCCACGCATCTTTCCAAAAGACAGGTGTACCACTATCCGGACGCTTCGACGGCGGAGAAGTATGAAGTCAATGCCGGTAATACACTCGCGGGGAATCTGTCGTTCAAGGATTGTGCGGATGTAATGCTTGGTTTTATCAATAATATGGATGAGATGGATGAAGCAGAAAAAGACTTCTATCTGCATAAGGGAGCAATCGATGTATTGCTTAAAGCAGGTTATGGGGTTTCGTTACGGATCTTCCCGAGAGAAATGAATAATTATATCAATGATGCCTCAGGATGGATCACGAATGCAGCAGCGATTGCAGCTTTGGGAGGCGAATATACACAATCCTATATCTCTTCCGGTATCGGTGCTCTAAGCAAGCTTGGCTTATATACTTCCATCCTCCGTCACCAGCCTGAAGTCATCGGCATCACCCTTGATGAACACGGCTGGGCTGATGTGAAGGAACTGATAGAGGGTGTCAATAAAACATATCCCCTTGATATGGATACTCTGGAAGAGATCGTCCGTACGGATGAGAAGCAGAGATATTCCTTCAATGAGGATAAAACACTGATCCGTGCCAACCAGGGACACAGTATCCCTGTTGATGTTGAGCTGCAGGAGGCGGAACCGCCTGAGATCCTGTATCACGGCACCGGAGAGAAGTATACAGCGTCTATTGATGTACAGGGACTGATACCCAAGTCACGTCTGTATGTGCATCTGTCAAAAGATACGGATACAGCAGAGAAGGTGGGTATGCGCCACGGTAAGCCGGTCATATACATTGTTCATGCCGGTGATATGTACAGGGACGGATATAAGTTCTATCTGTCCGTGAACGGTGTATGGCTGACAAAGGAAGTGCCTGTACGGTATCTTGAGTGTATGAAGTAGGCAGAGGAGCAGACATGGATAAAGATACACTTGATAAACTGCTTAAATATACTGACCGGGATGAACTGGTGATGCTGATAAGTGTGCTGAGCAGCTACAGCAGGTCCGGCGAACAGTGGCTTATGGACTGGCTTGAAAGGAATGCTGCAGGCAATGCAGTGCTCCTGGCTGAAACGAAGATTCTTGTACAGTGGGATACTGCCGTGGATATCATCGGAGATGCGGAATACGGCAGAAACTACCGTGAGAATGAAATATTTGTTTCGCTGCAGATAATTGCAGATATCTGCAGTGAAACAGATCTTCCCTGGGATTTCCGCAGAGGTGTGCTGATGCAGATGGTGCAGGTTATCAGGGAAGGCAGTGATTATGCAGACAGTGTTGCAGAAACAGCATACGCACTGTGCCGTACGGATGAAGAAAAACTGTATTATGCGCACATGCTTCCGGAGAATGATCCGAATATTTCCAAAGTAGCAATTCAGATCTACCGTGAATGCGGCGATGAAGAAAACTACCTCCGCCTGCGCACCATGCATCTGCAGTACGGTGATGAGTATGCCGAAATTGCAGAATTCTACAGGAGCCGGGGTGAATATACCAAGGCCGCTTCCGTTGCTGAGAAGGGTGTGCGTGAGTGCAGTGGAGCAGCGGAAAAACTCTATGAATGGATTGCTGCATTCTATATGGAACGCGGTGAAAAGGAAAAACTGAGAGCTGTGTATGATACGGCAGTCAGAAGAAAAAACAATGTGTTCGCCATTGCTGAAATCATGTACAGATACAGCAGTACATATGAAGAAAAGCGTGAATACGTCATGCAGGCGTTCAGGGAGTGCTCTTTCTGTGACTGCAGACACTGGTACGATGAATGCTGCAAAGTCCTCAATGAAGCAGATTACAAAAGACGGGAAGAACTTCTGCATGATATTCTCCGCAATAAAAACTACGATGCATATCTTGAACTGCGGATCGAAGAGGGCGGAACAGATGAAGTCCTGAGAGCACTGCAGAAAGCGTACAGGAGTGTATTCCGCAATACAGACAGAGAACATCAGCTAACGGCAAAGATTGCTGATATATACCCGGAAGAAGTCTGTGATATGTATCTCAGTGAATGCACACGGCTGTGCAGCACCAGCAACAGCAAACATTATCAGTGGACAGTGGATATTCTCTGTGAGATCAGGGATATCCTGCTCCGCAATAATCTGGACAGGAAATGGCAGGAAGTATTCTCCTCGTTCCGGGTACAGAACAAGCGTAAAACCACCCTGATCAAAATGATCAGTACAGACAAACGGCTGAATGAGAATGTACGGAAACCTGTGCAGCAGACAATGCTCTAACAATCAGGAGGTAATCCCATGTCAGATTATTTCGGTAAGGAAGTACCCAAGCTCGGCTTTGGTTTGATGCGTCTGCCGAAGAAGGGTCTTGGCAAGGATATAGAGCAGGTAAAGAAGATAGTGGATCTGTTCATGGAGGCAGGCTTCACATACTTTGATACTGCATATGTGTATATGGGTTCTGAAGGTGCTGTTAAGAAAGCACTGGTGGAACGCTATCCCCGTGAATCCTATACACTGGCGGACAAGCTGAACGCATCGATTGCTCCTACGGAGAAAGCCGCTAAGAAACAGTTATTGACCAGTCTTGAAAGAACCGGTGCAGGATACTTTGACTACTATCTTCTGCATGCCCTGATGAACAATAACTACAAGAAGTATGAGAAGTTCCATCTCTGGGAATACGTGCAGGAGATGAAGGCAAAGGGTCTGGTGAAGCATATCGGTTTCTCATACCATGCCGGTCCGGAACTCCTGGATCAGTTATTGACGGAACATCCCGAGGTTGATTTCATTCAGCTGCAGATCAACTATGCCGACTGGGAGAATCCCTCCGTCACTTCCCGTGCCAACTATGAAGTGGCCAGGAAACACGGTGTATCCGTTACCGTCATGGAACCGATCAAGGGAGGCACACTTGCCAATCCTCCTGAAGCCGTAAAGAAGCTGTTCAGAGAGTATCATCCGGATATGTCATATGCTTCCTGGGCGGTGCGCTTTGTCGCTTCCCTGGACGGCATTATCACGGTATTGTCCGGTATGTCGGATATAAGCCAGATGGAAGACAATCTCTCCTACATGAAGCAGTTTGTGCCTCTGAATGATGAAGAACAGAAGATCATCCAGGAAGCACAGAGAATACTCGGCAATTCCTCCGTAATCCCCTGTACAGCCTGCCATTACTGCACGGAGGGATGTCCGAAGCAGATACCGATTCCCGATATCTTTACGGCCATGAACAAACAGCTTGGCAGCGGACAGATGCAGGAAGCAAAGGATGCATATCGTAAAGCCGTATCCCCCGGACACGAAGCTTCTGCCTGTGTGCAATGCCGTCAGTGTGAGCATGCCTGTCCCCAGCATATTGCCATTACGAAGCATCTTGCCGAAGCCGTAAGAATGCTGGAAGGGTAGACATCATTTCTTAGGCAGCAGTTTGCCGGCAAATGTTCCTGATACAGTAGTGGTCAGTTTGTTGTAGAAATCATTGGTCTTCTGAAACTCCTGCCAGGGATGGTGGAAACGGTCTCTTTCCACAGCCATGCAGCCGCCGATGACAAAGTTCAGGTATACACGTTTCTCTTCCTCGCTGAACCTTCCTTCCGGAATGGTATCTCCGAGTTTCCCGGTCGCCATTTCCATTACACGCATAAGAAGATCCATGGATATATCTTTGCTGAAGAATACTTTGGCCCAGACATCCGTGGATTTTTCATGTTCTACAAACTCCACCGGATCGATTTCCAGCTGCCTTCCCACCGTCTGCTCAAATATATTCTCGGCTTCCTCAAACAGTTCGTTCTCGATATCCTTCCATACATCATCGATTGTTTCATAGTGCAGATAAAATGTACCGCGGTTGATGTCTGCTTCTTTGCAGAGAAGGGTAACGGTGATCTTTTCCTTGGGCATGGTGTCCATCAAACGTATGTATGCGGATCTGATTTCTTTTCTGGTGAAGCGGCTCCGGCGGTCTTTCAAGGTTCCTCTGCGCATGATTTTTCTCCTGTTATAGACAGATATCCGGAATGTGTTGAGAAACGTACACTTCCTTTATTTCTGATGATTGACACTGTTATTGTGGCATTTTACTGTTTAATTATCAACAGCTGTTCATAAAAATAACATGTGTTAATCAGAAGGGAGGGGTAAGATGTCCTTTATTATTTCTGACCGTGAATCCCTCAGAGATCTCTGCCTGGTGCTTGCCGGTGAAGCCTGTGATAATAATGCGCTTGTACAGGCTGCGGAAGCGGGTGAAGAGATCCTCTTTGCGGAGAACGGTGCATTTGTTCTTGATAAGCCGGTGAATATACGCAGACCGGTGAAGATCCGCGGCAATCATGCGTGTCTTTCCGGAGATGTACCGTACGGCATCGGCATTTACTGCAGTGATGTGGAAGTTTCGGATCTTGTCATTGATAAGGTCGTGAAGGGTGTGATGATCGATGCGGAGGATCATACCGCAGAGAACATTACCCTCAAAGATCTGATCATCAATGATCCCGGCTTCGGTGTCGGCATCAACATCGGTTCCACGAAGAGCCACGGATTCATACACAATGTGCTGGTGGAAGGATGTCTGATCAACAGCGGTTATGATGAAGATGCTTCGGAAAAAATGGGCTTCCATGACGGGGCGATGGGCTTCAACATTGCGGCAGCCTGCCCGGACAGCAGCACGGATGAGGATGTGGTCGGTGCAGTCATTGACGGTCTCATCATTCAGAACTGCAGAGTGCTCGGTGCCCGGCGCTATGGCATTAACATGCTGGTGGGTATCTCGATTCCCCAGCCCGGTACGGACTTCATGAACATGAAGGCTAAGATCGTGGACTGTGTGATCCGCAACATGAAAGTGCTCAACAGTGAATTCGACTACTGCCGGGAGATGGCAATCGTACTATCCGGCGGCTGTATGAACAATTACGGAAGTCTGCTGGAGAACCTGGAGATCGGCGGATGCAGAGTGGTATACGGCATCTGCGGCATGGGCTTCTCCGGGGCAGGTCCCATCATTCCCACCTCGGTATCCAGAAACATGGGCATGCGCCACGGTACGATTCATGACAATACCCTGATCATGATGGATCTGCCGGTCAATGAACCCAGTGCTGCCATCAACCTGACTACAGCGAGAAGCGAAGGCTTTGCCGGCGTAGAGGTCTATGACTGCTTTGTGGAGGATGTGGATATTTACCGCAATACGGTTATCGGTGCAGATCAGGCAATCCAGGTTGTCTGCGCCAATTCCATGGGTGATACAGCTGTTGCTCTGTCCAATAACCGCATCAGTGATGTGCGCATCTATGAGAACCATATCAAAGACTCCCGGACGGCCTTTGTCTTCATGGCAGCGTATGCGGAGGGCAGACGCTTTGACTGGAACTGGGGCTGGCGGAAACAGGACTATACGTTCGCTGAGCTGTCAAAGACGCATGAACCGACGATCTGCTTCTATGACAATGTGATCCGCAATGTGGACTGCTATGACAATGACATCAACGGCTGTGCCAATGAGATTGTCTGTGTGGCAGGGCTCGGCAGAGGGCATGCGCGCTTTAAGAACAATAAGATAACCGAAAACTTCAGGTATTATGACAATCATTTCGAACGCAGCGAAGGACATGTGAATATTGCCGGTACATATTACTCTGACTGGGTCAGGGATGAAGGCGGCAATGAAGTGCATATTATTTCTGAAAGGGGAAACCATGAATAACCGGGATAAAGAACTGCAGGAGCTTGAAAGACGGAAGAAGGAACTGAACAAGCCGTCACCTGCGCATTACTTCATAACAATCTTTGTCATCCTGATTGTCATCATGATGATCGATGAATTTGCCTCCAATACACACAACTCCGTGCAGACCGCCGTCATTGATGAATTCTTCATCAAAGGTCTCGGACAGACAGCCGATGAAGGTGCTGCTTCATTCTCCATTGTCAGCACCCTGACCATGCCTATATCCATTCTGGCAGTCATCTTTGTCACCCTGTGTGACAGAGTCGGCAGAAAACCAATCCTGATTGCCTCTGTTGTCGGTATGGGTGCAGCTATGTTAACGGCGATGATATCCACGGATTTCCGCATCTACATACTGAGCCGCATTCTGACAACCTTCTTCATTGCCACAGACGTACACCAGATCTACATGATGGAGATCGTACCGCAGGACAAACGTGCGACATACATCAACGTAGCCGGTGCCTTCGGTATGTTCGGCAACATGATGATCAGCATTGCCAGAAGCATGAATACGCATAATGAAGTGCTGAACTGGCGGGGTGTCTTCCTGATCCCGACGGTTGTGGCCGTAATCAGTGTCATTGTGCTGATTGTCTTCGCAAGGGAAACAAAGCCGTTCCTGGAAACCAGAATTGCTTATCTGGAGAAGGATCCGGAAGTGCGGGCAAAGGAAAAGGAACAGGCTAAGATCGACAAAGCAGTGCAGTCAAAGGAAGCAGGCATTATCCCGGCTTTCAAATACATCATTTCGCATAAGAGCGCAATGATGATCATGCTGGCGATGCTGCCGGCAAACTTCGGTATGCTGACATTCGCAAGCTTCTATGAACTGATCATGACATCCTCAGGCATGAGCACTTCCCAGGTCAGTGCAGCATTGTTTATCTATCCTGTAGCCGGTGCCGTCATGATGGTGCTGATCGGTATGATTGCAGATAAATTCGGCCGCAAGCCTTCCGCTCTGATGACAGGTGTGCTTGCCATGGCATCGCTGCTGCTGTTTATCTACGCGGCAGGACACGGCTTCAACCCGTATCTTGTGGGTATCCTCTACGGTATTGAAGTGCGCTGCTACTGGGGCTATAGTAGCATGCTCGGTCTTGCCTTCAAGGAGAATATCCCGACCTATATCCGTGCTTCCTCTGCATCCGTTACCGGTATCTGGGGAACACTGACGATGCTGGTGGGAAGCCTGATTGCCGCATCTCTGCTGCAGAGTGTGGGTTTCATGGAAACCATCAAGTACTGGAGCATCATCATGATGGTTCTCTCCATCATCATCTTCTATGCCTTTGCCAAAGAGACAAAGGGTGTGGACCTCGAATCTGTAGAATAAGTATTGTATACAGCAACGCTGTACGGGAAACCGTACGGCGTTTTTATTGACATAACAGCACGATACCACTAGCATGTCCTTACCTGACCACGTCTGTGTATCCGGGTAACCGGGGATAGGCAGCAGATATCGCAGCTGTGATCAGGGCTGGGGAGGTAAGCAGACACTATGGCTGATTATGTTGAATTAAACGACAAAGCTGCTTTTCATCCGGGTTATTACATTCGGGAGATAATTGAAAACAGCGGACTGACACAGGAAGATTTTGCCAAAAGACTCGATATAACACCAAAGAATCTCAGCCTGCTGATCCGCGGTGAACAGAGGCTGTCCCCGGAGATGGCTGTTAAGCTTTCAAGGGTGATCGGAACGAGTGCGGAGATGTGGCTGAACCTTCAGAAACAGTTTGATTCAAGCACACTGATTTCCCGTGACTGATTCGGGGACGGTGTGCTTTTTTTATAGTGCATCTGTATGTGCACTGTCCGCAAATCACAACGTGAATGCGTTGTTTCATTGCTATAATATTCTCAGGAAGTAATGACAATATGATCAATAATACAGTCGTTTCACAGGAACCTGTATATATTACAGGACATAAGCATCCGGATACGGACTCTGTCGTATCCGCCATAGCATATGCTCTCTTCAAGCGCATGAAGGGCATGAAGGCTGTTGCCTGCCGTCTGGGTGAGCTCAGCAATGAAACAAAGTATCTTTTAAAACGCTTCGGGTATGATGAACCGGTACTGCTGGAAGATGCCCGCAAGACCCTCAGTGAAATTGATCTTGATCCTCCGGAGGCAATCCCGGCCGGATTAACCGTGTTTGAAACCATACGGCGCATGCAGGAAACGGAATGCCCGAGTCTTGCCGTGGTGGATGAGAAGAGCAAAGTCATCGGGTTTGTATCGCGCAGTGATCTGGCAAGACTGGGACTGGGGGATACGGCCGTCGGTATTGAGCTTCTGCAGCAGACAACGGTGGATGAAATCGTCCGTACGGTCAGCGGCACACTGCTGTATGATGATCCCGAAGTGCATCTCAACGGCAAGGTATCCATTGTTGCCCTGGCGGAAGGCGGCATTGAGAACTATGAAGTCAAGGACCGCATTGTGATCATCGGCAATGATCCCGCTGCTCAGAAGGCATTGATTGAAAAGGGTGCAGGCATGCTCATTGTGGTATGGGCAGACAGTGTATCCGAAGAGGTTATGGAAGCCGCAGGGATCCATCACTGTCCGCTGGTTCTTTCGGGACACGGCACCATGAACACATCCCGGTATATCTTCTTCGCACCGCGGGTGGAGCTCATCATGCGCAGGGATCCGATGACATTCAATGAGAATGAACTGGCTGAGGAAGCCGGGGAGAAGATGGCAAAGACGAGATTCCGCACCTATCCGGTAGTGGATGATGAGAACAGACTGGTCGGCTATGTCACCAGACGTCACCTCATGGAATACCATAACAAGAAGATCATCCTGGTCGATCACAATGAATTTTCACAGTCGGTAAGAGCTGTGGAAAAGGCGCAGATCCTTGAGGTTGTGGATCATCACCGCATCAATGATTTTGCGACCAGCCAGCCTGTTTCTTTCCGCAATGAGATTGTGGGCTCCACGGCAACCATTGTGGCAACGATGTACAGAGAGAACCAGATCCCCATTCCAAGGGAACTGGCAGGACTCATGCTTGGCGCAGTATTATCGGATACGCTGATCTTCCAGTCGCCGACAACGACGCAGAAAGACGTGGATACGGCCAATATCCTGGCAGCCCTGGCAGATGTTGATATCGAAACATTCGGCAGGGAACTGTTCACAGCTTCTGCTTCGAATATGCGTCAGAGCATGCGTGAAATGATCGTGCAGGATATCAAGTACTACGATATCGGCAGATGCAGCACCATGATCTCACAGTGCATGGTTCCTTCCGTGCGTTCACTGATCGGCCGTGAAAGGGAAATACAGAGTGAGCTGGAGAAGCTGGTGCGCACCAAGGGACTGGATCTCTTGGTAGCGGCGTTTACTTCCATTGCGGATGAAGGATCGGTATTCTTCGCGGCAGGCGAGAAGGCAGCCAAGTGCTTTGAAGCATTCCCGGATACATCCGAAGTCGGACATGATCTGCAGAGAGGCATTCTCTCACGCAAGAGCCAGATCCTGCCGGCATTGACAAGAGTCATTGAGAGATAGAACATACGGCATTCCGGAAGGGATGCCGTATTATCGTAAACAGCATTGTACGGTGTTCTGAACGTGCTACAATGTATATGAGTTAGTAATAACTAACATGGAGGCGCATATCATGGAACGGTATGACATACATACACCCATCACATTTCCCAAGGGAATGTACCATCTGAGCGACGAGGAACACTTCAATTACCAGCTGTGCCGTACGGTCAACTGGAGCGGCGGCGACCTGGAGGAAATCAAAGGCATTGCCGGTGCCATCCGTAATTTCAGTGACTGGAAGAACGTGCTCTGGAAGCTTGGCGGAAAGGCTGAAGAAGAAGGACGTATCGGCAATGCCATTGCCTATTACCGCATGGCTGACTTCTATACATCCTACGCTGATCCGGAAAAGACCGCACACTATACCTATGCAAGGGATCTCTTCTATGAATATTACGGGGATTACTTTGAAGGAGAGCATCCTGCTGTTGAGCGTCTTCAGGCAGAGTATGAAAACGGCAAATACCTGCCCATACTGCACTGCAAACCGGAGGGTGAAAGCAAAGGCGTTATCCTGATTCACGGCGGCAATGATTCCTACATGGAGGAGTTCTTCTTCATGATGCTGTATCTGCGGCAGAACGGCTATGAAGTATATCTGTATGAAGGACCGGGACAGGGATCCGTCATCCGCCTGCAGCATCTTCCCTTCACCTGGCAGTGGGAGAAGACATCAAAGGCCATCACGGAGAAATACGATCTGCATGACGTTACCATCATCGGCATATCCCTGGGCGGTTACTTCGCACCGCGGGCAGCTGCCTATGACAAGCGCATATCCAGGGTGATCGCATGGTCCGTGTATCCGGGCACCTGGGATGTATTTGCAGGACAGATGGGAAAAGGCCCTGTGAAGGCGATGCAGGGGATGCTGAAGGTGAAGGCCGGAAAGCTTCTCGATAAGATGTTTGCACGCATGAAGGAGAAGGGTGATCTCGGTGCGCAGGTCATCACCGATATGTGTTACAGCTACGGTGTGAGCACGGTTTCCGGTCTCGGTGAAGCCATCGGCAATTATGATCTTCGCAACTGTGCACAACTGGTTGATCAGGATATGCTGATCATCGGTGCCGACAAAGACATTATGATTGACAGAACGCTCATCGGCAGGGAGCTGGACATGCTGGTGAATGTGCATTCCCTGACCTATACCGAGCTGAAGACAAAGCAGGAAGCCGGGGATCACTGCAACGTCGGCAATCCCAAACTGGCTCTGGATACGATTCTGGAATGGATGCAGACACACACTGTAGAATTCTGTTAGTATCATATCGTGATATGTCATATTACAATATGTCATATTACGGTATGATTTTTTTGACAGTTTCCGGAAACCGCCGGAGAAGAGGAGATCAATATGAAAAAAACAACATACGAGGTAACCAATGTTCTTGGCATACATGCACGTCCTGCTGCTTTTGTGGCACAGACCTGCGTAAACCTTCCTTCCCGGATTACCCTGCGCTGCGGTGATATGACAGCCGATGGCTCCAATGTTCTGCAGATACTGGCTTTGAATGCAAAGCAGGGCTCCGTGCTGGAAATAACGGCAGAGGGCGGTGATGAAGGGGCTGCTTTGAATGCGGTTGTCGGTGCGCTGGATCACCGGCTCAAGAGTGTGCGTAACAAAGGTGTGCTGAAGATTGCATTCTTCGGCACCAAGGATTATGACAGGCTGTATTTCAGCAAGCTCACCCAGGACCGTGGTGAAGGCACATACAACTGTGATATCAAATACTTCAATGTCAGACTGACACCGGAAACCGTGCACATGGCAGACGGCTTTGATGCGGTATGCATCTTCGTCAATGATGAATGCCCGCGCACTGTTGTGGAAACCCTGAAGGAAGGCGGTGTGGGACTGATTCTGCTGCGCTGTGCCGGATACAACAATGTGGATCTGGAAGCGTGCCGGGAATGCGGCATCACCGTGGCAAGAGTTCCTGCCTATTCACCGTATGCAGTGGCAGAGCATGCCATGGCCATTATCATGACTGCCAACCGCAGACTGCACAAAGCCGTATACAGAGTGAAGGACAACAACTTCGCACTCAGCGGTCTGTTGGGACTGGATCTGCACAATAAAACAGCAGGCATCATCGGCACCGGCAAGATCGGTCAGTGCATGGCCCGTATCTGCAAAGGTTTCGGTATGAATGTCATTGCCTGGGATGCCCGTCCGAACAAGGATCTGGTGGATGAAGGTCTGCTTACATATGTGGAGAAGGATGTGCTGTTTGAAAAGGCGGATCTGATCTCCCTGCATGCTCCGCTGATCACGGGTCCGGGCGGAACCTACCATCTCATTGATGCGGAAGCCATTGCGCGCATGAAGGATACGGCAATGATCGTGAATACGGCAAGAGGCGGACTCATCGATACGGAAGCACTGATCGAAGCGCTGAAGAACGGCAAGTTCCATGCTGTGGCGCTGGATGTGTACGAAGGCGAGGATGAGAATGTCTATACCGACCGTTCAGACGAATACCTGCACAATGATGTGACAGCGAGACTGCAGATGTTCCCGAACGTTGTATTAACCAGCCACCAGGCGTTCTTTACCAGGGAAGCAATGCAGGCAATTGCGGCGGAAACCCTGGAGAATGCACGCAGATACAACGAAGGACTGCCGTTTGAAGGCTCCGAAGTCACCGCATAACACCAAATCCGGATTTCTGTTGTTACAATATACGCAAAGGGGTACGTGCAATGGAAAAGAGATACTGTATTCTCTGCGGGTGTGAAAATGAAGGGGATGCTCATGTCTGCAGGAACTGCGGGGAAAGCCTGGATCAGGAAGAAAATCTGCTCAAGGAATACCTGCTGAAGAAAACCAAAAGCAAAATACGCGGCAAAGTTGAGGATTCACTGTTTTCAATCATTAAGAACTGGCTGCTGTCCCATCTCTACGGTGTGGTATTGGCAGTTGCTTTGATTGCGGCTGTTACTGTAACCGTACAGAAGCAGGCAGAGCCTTCCTATATCCGCACGGTTGCTTCACCCGTAAGACCCGGTGTCTCCGCACCGATCAGCACACCGGCTGCCGTACAGGCAGAGCCTGCGGTATCCGCGGAACCTGTGGTGCGTACACTGAGTGAAGAGGAAATTGATGCGGCCAGGGAAAACCTGTTTTCGTACATCGGCAGTGCCGCTTTCCACAAAATCGAAGACAAGACCGGCTGGGGCTTCGCAAAAGATTATTCGGATACACCTCCGTCCTCATTCTGGCTTCCTGCTTCCTACGGATACAGCGGTGTCCATGAATATGATTTTGTGAATCCCGATACGTAAATCTTCTGGGATACCCAGGATACCAACACGGAGTTCTATGAGACCGTGGTGACCGATATCGGAAAGCAATTGCAGGCAGACGGGTATCCGGTCGCTGAGTTCGCTCTGAAGGAAACATACGTGGATGAAACCGAAGGAAACGGAACGTTTGAGCGTAACTGGCGGCTTGTCATCGTACAGGCAGACGGTGTCTGGTATATCGCCGAGGATAGAGCGCAGTAAGGGGGACGGGAAGATGAAATGTACTGAATGCGGACATGAGAATCTGATCAAGGCCAAATACTGTGCGAAATGCGGACATCCCTTTACGGAAGAGCAGCGCAAAGCCGCTTACAATGCGACCATATTCGGCAAACTGGACATGATGAAAAAGGCCAGGAGCTATGCAACATTGTCATTTATCACAGGCCAGATGTGGTTCAAGGTGCTTATGCTGGCTCTTGTTATTCTGTACGGTATCCTGACGCATGCCAACCAGGGAACGAAAATGAAGATCCTGGAAAGCGATGCATACACGGTGGATCACAATACGCAGCTCAATGAGTATTATCTGTATACGGATCTTGATGAACTGACGGTGCAGCTGTATGTGCCGGGCAAGCCTTCCGGTGTGGAAGTGCATACGTGTGCTGATGACGGCACTGAGATCTCCGCAAAGACGTTTGCGCTGAGTGATCCGATTGTGCTTATGAAACAGGATGGTGTGCAGTACAGGATTGATGCTGTATATGATAATGACAGCCAGGAACTTACCGTGCTTGTCTATGACAGTGCAGAACGGGAAGCATATGCTGCGGGACAGTGATGCTGTTTAAAAACAATGCATAAATATACAAAAAAGCAGGACATTCATCCTGCTTCAGGGTGGTTAATACAGCCACCTTTTCTTTACGTTTTCCTTGGCCGGGAATTTCATGGCAAACTTCGGATTGATCGTACTGTAGAAAGCCATCAGCTCATCATCGAAGTTGACTCTGGCATCCGCATCTGTATCGAAGATCATCGTTACCAGTTCATCCTCTGTGCACGGTTTCCATTCCGGCAGAAGGGCATGGTTGGGATTGCCTGTCTTGGCAAAGTTTGTGAAGGCTTTGCAGAACTGATCCTGTACATGTTCCGTAACACCTTCGATATTGCATAACGGTGTCTCCAGGGCATTGCCGAAGGCAAACGGAATATCTGCACAGTGCCATGCGCGCTTGCCGCCGTCAACCGGGAATTCCAGCGTCATGATGTAGTTGTAGTTCGGGGCTGTGCATTCCTTTACACGGCGTCTGATCATATCCTTGGTGGTCGGTCTGAACATCATATCGAGCGTCAGCACATTCAGGATATTCACACCGGGATATGCCTTCTTGTACAGTTCGATCAGCTTGGTGCCGTCTTCCTTGCCATATTTGTCGATGATAATCTGTTCGCGTTCCTTTTCAGGCACGGCATTGAGGTCATTGATCGGATTGCGGCCGAATTCACACAGCTCGGTGCCGAAGATGGTCGGGATATTCTTTGAATGCTCGGATACACCGTTGTAGGCGACATAGCCTTCATACCAGCCGTTCTTCTGCGGACCCCAGCCGATGGCATAGCCTTCCTTCTTGAGGTTGTTGAGAGCTCTGCCCATGGCAATTTCCAGAACCATGGCCGGTGCTTCCAGCAGAACATTGAAGTCATGTTCGGGAGAACCGAGTTCTTCCATGATGGCTTCGGCAATCTGCTTGCCTGTAGCGGTTGTATAGACCAGACCGTCATCATCGGGAATGGAACCGGACATGACGATTGCTTTGTGGAAGAGACCTGCAGCTGCGGGGATCTGCTCCAGTGCGGATACCTTGCCGCCGCCCCCGGACTGACCGAAGATAGTGACGTTATTGGGGTTGCCGCCGAAACTGCGGATATTGTCATGCACCCACTGCAGGGCTGCGACGATATCTGCCATACCGGCATTGACGGAGTTGGCATACTTTTCACCGTATGCACTGACATCCAGGAAACCCAGTACATTGAGTCTGTGGTTCAGGGTAACGCAGACAACGTCTTCATTTCTTGCCAGGTTGTCGCCGTCATAGTAGGAGATCTCGATTGCGGATCCGCCGGAATAACCGCCGCCGTGCAGCCAGACCATGACTGCTTTGTTGGCATTGGGATCCAGTGTATTCGTGAATACGTTCAGGAACTGGCAGTGCTCGTCTTCCGGCCAGAAACGGTGGGGAACGCGGATTTCTCCCTGGGGCTGTCTGGTGCGCGGTCCTTCCGGACTCGGGCAGTTGAGACCGTAATCCAGGGCATCCTTAATGCCGTCCCACGGTTTAACCGGTCTTGGCTGTTCGAAACGGTCTGCGTCTGCGTACTTGATGCCGCGGAACTGGTATACACCGTCATAGAAGAAACCTCTTAGGATTCCCTTGTCAGTTTCGGCCAGCGGCCAGTCAGTGCGGCAGATAAATGATTTTGTCATATTGTCCTCCGTGATGTTGTATTATGCAACGTTTGTGTATGCTGTTAATATACTATAATGTGAAACAGGTGTACATAGGGGGATGATAATATGCTGTATCTGATCAGACACGGACAGACCGATGTGAACAGGGATAAAAGACTGCAGGGAAGAATGGATGCCCCGCTCAATGAAAAAGGTGTTGAGCAGAGTGCGGAAGCCGGCAGACTTCTGCATCACGCAGGCATTGCATTTGACATGGTATATTCAAGCCCTCTGATCAGAGCCGTACAGACCGCAAAGGAAATCACGGATGCGGATATTCATCACCGATGACAGGCTTCTGGAAATGGACTACGGCCCGTATGAAGGCATGGACCTGCGCAATCCCGCTCCTGAAATCACCGCTTTCTTCAGTGACTTTGCCCATACACCTGCGCCGGCCGGCATGGAACAGCTGGCGGATGTAACGGAAAGACTCGGATCCTTCCTGGCAGAGATCCTCCCGGAAGCAGAGACGAAGAACATCCTTGTCTCCACACATGCGATTGCCCTGAAAGGGGCACTGGAATACCTGATGCCGGAATCACAGGGCAGCTGGTGGCCGCGCTTCATCGGCAACTGTGCGGTGTTTGCGGTGAAGGCGGAAAACGGTGCGTACGGAAAGCCGGAGGAGCTTACCTTCACGGAATAAGTACATATACAGGTGGTATATTATTTGTGTAAGACAGGTGATTGCCATGAGAAACATGATCAGAATCATTGCCATAGTACTGATACCGGTGCTGTTTTCCTGTGCTTCCCGGGTGCCTGCACGGTGCCGGATCATATACACCGGTGATACGGATCTGCTGCTAAGCGGACCAAGTGAGGCATATGCGGCAGACAGCGTGCAGGTGAAGGTTGTGCAGAATGAAGAAGTTCGCACGGTTGTGAAGCTGAACGGACGCCTTCTGCAGGAGAAGAGTGACGGCACATATGTATTTATCATGCCGGAAGGAGATGCTGAGATCATGCTGGAGAAACAGGAGAAAACACCCGTACAGGAAGAAGAAAGAAAGCTGACCATGTTAGTGGACTGCTACACACGCACCGGTATGGATGAGCCGTACAGTGAAACGGTTCTGTACCGTGATCAGAACGGAAATCTGCTGGTGGAAGAGTATGAAAACGGCGGTTCTGATAATGAAATCTGCAGGGCATACGCAGCTTCCGCAGATGCATACGAGCAGGCGATGAAACTGATCCGGAAATACGGTATGGCGGAATGGGCTGAGAAAGGATTGGCAGGACCGGAAGGAACGCTGATGGTATGCAGATTTGCGGATAACGGCACGTATTACCGGGCTTCCAGCGAGGAAGTGCCTTCGGGATATGACGGATATAAGGAAATTGAGGAAGTGCGGAAGGTGCTGCAGGATGCGGCAGACCGCAGTCAGCTTCTCTACGAGAAAAGACACTGAGAACAGATCATACAGACATAAAGAAATACGGGGTGCATATATGCACTCCGTATTTTCGGCTGTGTCATTTCTTTTCGGTGATATCACGGACCGCTTCGCGAAGGATCTCTCTGACTGCTTCCTTATCTTCTTCACTCAGAGTGATCTTTTCAGCAGCGGCATCAGTGAGTTCTTTGTATAATTTCATCTCTCCGCCTCCGCAGTTTTATTGTACATGAAATCGGGATGATGTCATTTCCGTTATACTTCCAAATTTCTCCAGAAGTTTTCCACATTCGGTGGAAAAGTCACAAAACAGGCTTGGCAATGCGGTTTTTCGCTGTTGATAACTGATAAAAAAAGATTGCATCATTGCCCGTAATCTGTTCTGTTGTACAATACAGTAGAAAGGCAGGTGCGTATGAAGACTGCTGTAATCTGTTATTCGCTCAGCGGCAATACCATCCGGGCAGCGGAACAAACCGCGGAAGAACTCGGTGCAGACCTGATCAGACTTGAGCCGGTGAAGGCATATCCGGTGTCCGGCTTTATGAAGTACTTCAGGGGCGGCCGTGATGCGACGCTGCATCTGTCCTGTCCGCTGAAGCCGTATGATTTCAGCGGGGATTATGACTGTGTGATCTTTGCGTTTCCTGTATGGGCTGCCTGTGTAACACCGCCGCTGCGTACATTCATTGCGGAGAATATGGATAAACTGCGTACAATGAAACAGGCTGCGGTTGTCTGTCAGAGCGGCAGCGGGGCTGAGAAAGCACTGGCAGAGCTGGAGAAGCAGACCGGTGTGAAGCTGAGCGGACGTCTTGTGCTGATCGATCCGCTGGAGAAACCGGATCCGGAGAACAACACGAAGATACATGCATTCTGCGTATCGCTGAAGGGGGAATAACAATGAAGAAATGGAAGAAGACTGCGGCAGTGCTGTGTGCGGCAGTGCTGCTGGGCTGCGGCAGTAAACCGCAGAGCTCCGTATCGGCACAGGAAGCTGTGCGCGTGGAGATGACCGTGAAGGATTACGGTACGATCGTTATGGAGATGGATCCCGTGAACGCGCCGATTACGGTGGAGAACTTTGTAAAGCTTGCGGAATCAGGCTTCTATGACGGACTGACATTTCACCGTATTATGGACGGATTCATGATCCAGGGTGGTGCTTCTGCCAACAAGCCGGCAACGATCCAGGGTGAATTCAGTTCCAACGGCTGGGAGAACAAACTCTCGCATGTTAAGGGAACGGTATCCATGGCCAGAGCCAATGATCCCAACAGTGCCAGTTCCCAGTTCTTTATCTGTGTGGCGGATGACCGTTTCCTGGACGGTGACTACGCTGCCTTCGGAACGGTTGTGGAGGGTCTGGAAATTGCCGAGAAGATTGCCAAGGACGCCAAACCGGTGGACAACAACGGCACCATTCCGAAAGACGAACAGCCCATCATTGAAAAGATGGTAGTAAAGAGACCGTAGGACGCACGATATGTGCGTTTTTTTCTTTGTGGCGGCAGTACCTGTGTGTCTGCTAAAATAAATGGGAAAATGTGAGGAAGCATGCATGCTCAGAACAGCAATCATCGGTAACGGGAAAGGCATCAACCGCTATCATATTCCCTTTATCCTGAAGACCGGAAAATTCGAAATCACCACGGTATATTCCCGCAGCGGCAAGTCTAAGTGGGCGCCTGTTGAAGGTGTTCACTACACGACGGATATCAATGATATCTGGGCGGACAATCCCGATCTTGTGGTCATCTCCACACCTTCGGATACCCATGCCGCATATGCCAGGCTTGTGCTGGAACACGGCTTCAATGCCCTGGTGGACAAACCGTTTGCGGAAACAGCAGAAGAGGCAGAGGAACTGTTTGCCCTGGCAAAGCAGAAGGGTTTATTCCTGCAGTGCTATCAGAACAGGCGCTTTGATTCCGACTTCCTGACCGTTCAGAAAGTCATCGAAAGCGGTAAACTGGGTGATCTGCTGGAAGTGGAAATGCACTTTGATTACTATCGTCCGGAGATACCGGGGAATGTGCATACATACAGCCGCATCAATTCCTATGTATACGGACATGCATGTCATACGGTGGATCAGGTGCTGTCGTATTTCGGTGAGCCGGAACATATCGTATATGATGTCAGACAGCTGCTGGGTGAAGGCAGGATGAATGACTACTTTGACATGGATTTCTTCTATCCCGGTCCTTTGAAGGTATCCGTGAAGTCCAGTTATTTCCGCCTGAAGGAACGTGCAAGCTTCATCGTATACGGGAAGAAAGGTGTCTTTGTCAAACAGACCAAGGACCGTCAGGAGGAACATCTCAAGCAGTTCTATATGCCTGACCATGAAGACTTCGGTCTTGATCTGCCTGAACATTACGGAACTCTTACATACATCGATGACAGCGGTGATGTGCATGAAGAGCGTGTTGTCAGTGAACGCGGTGATTATGCCCGTTTCTATGAAGCAGTCTATGTTTCAATTGCGGAAGGAAAGGAAAAGCTGGTGAAGGATGAAGAAACCATTGCCCAGCTGAGAATACTTGAAAAAGCCTGTGAACATCTGAAATGAGGAGGAAATATGAATCTTGAAGAAATGAAGCGCAAGTATGCGTATACCCTGGCCAGGGTGGGACTGAATGTGCAGAAGGGACAGCCTGTATTGGTGGAAGCGTGCGTGGAAGGTGCTGCGTTCACACCGGTATTTGCGGAGGAATGCTACAAACTCGGTGCCTCCAATGTCATCGTGCATTACCTGGACGAAGCAAACATGAAAGTGGCTGCGAAATACCGCAGTGCGGAAGATGTAAAGGCAGTGGAAGACTGGGAAGTGCTGCAGAATCAGAAGTATCTTGATGAAGGTGCCTGCTATGTAAGACTTGAGGGTGTCAATCCTGCTTTGATGGCTGATGTGCCGGAGGATCAGGCTAATGCGGTCTTTGCCCATGTGGATGCGGTGCGCAACATCATGCGCAAGGCCAGCCGTGAGAAGCACTGCCAGTGGCTGATCGCCATGATTCCTACACAGGAGTGGGCAGACTGGATCCTGCCGGATATCCCTGCGGAATCACGTCTGGAGGAGCTCTGGAAGCTGCTGCTGAAGCTCTGCTACATCGATGAAGAGAACGATGTTGTAAAGACATGGGAAGAGAAGAAGCAGCGCAAGGCAGAACGCGGCAACAAGATCGATTCCTACCACTTCACCAAGCTGCACTACACCGCTTCCAACGGCACAGACCTCACCATTGAGCTGACACCGGATTCAAAGTTCGGCGGCTTCAGAGGCGGCGCTATTCCGTTCTCACCGAATATCCCGACCGAAGAGATCTGCACGACACCGGAGAAATTCGGCACGGAAGGTGTTGTCTATGCGACCAGACCGCTGCTGCTCGGCGGCAAGGCCATTGAGAACTTCGGCTTCCGCTTTGAAAAGGGAAAAGTCGTGGAAGTGATTGCCGGAGAAGGAAAGCAGATGCTGGAAGCACTGGTGCAGATGGATGAAAACTCCGGTTACCTGGGTGAATGCGCACTGGTGGAATACCATTCCCCGATTTCCATGTCCAACCGTGTATACTACACAACGCTGATCGATGAGAATGCGTCCTGCCATCTCGCCCTTGGCAGAGGTCTCAGCAGTGTGCAGCCAAAGGACAGCCGCTATACCTTCAACGATGCCGTGATCCACATTGACTTCATGATCGGCACCGAGGATATGCATATCACCGGCACCACGGAAGACGGCAGGGAAGTTGTCATCTTTGACCAGGGCGATTTCGCCATATAAAACACAATACCCCGGCATGCCGGGGTATTAATCAAATTCACTTATATCGTGTTCTTCAAAGCCATTGTCACCCAATACATACAGTGAGCGGAAACCGCATCTTTGGATCATTTCCAAAGCTTCCGGGAAGAAGCAGTCCAGATACCGTCTGTCATGGCAGTCGCTGCTCAGCACCAGCCGGGCATGCCGCTCATGCATATACCGCAGCAGTTTCTCAGACGGATAGGGATCATGCCGGTAACCGCGGGCAATGGCGCCGGTATTGACCTCAAACAGCTTACATGGTGCAAGCACATCAATACAGCTGAGGGCAGCCTGTATACTCACGGAATCATCGAAGGACAGTCCGGGTATTCTCTCTTTGAACTTGGTGATCAGGTCAAGATGACCGATGATATCCACTTCATCCCAGTCTGCCATCTGCCGCACCTCTGCGTAGTAGGCCTTAGCCAGGGCAGCAGGATCACCGTGATAGAGCTCATTGAGAATGCGCAGGAAGATTTCCGGTGAATGATCAAGCGGAAGAATAACACCGTCGGCTTCCAGGAAGTGCACACTGCCGATGATATAGGCAAAGGGCTTCTTCTCCGGACAGCGTCCGCGCACATCCTGTTCAAGTCCGAGGTAAATCTTCAGCCGGTCCTGCATGCGCTGCTGCAATTTCAGAACATCTTTGATATAGGCTTCCTGGGCTTCAGGTGTCATCGCTGCCTGATCTATGGACAGCCTGCCATGTCCGGAAAAACCGAGACTGTCAAAGCCAAGTCTTATTGCTTCTTCAGCCATTTCTGCCGGTGTATCTCTGCCGTCACAGTATACGGTATGGGTATGCAGGTTCTGTTTCATGGAAACATCTTAACGTATCGGGAAAGGAAAGGGAATTATGCCGCTGCATATTGTCAGAAATGATATCAGTCAGATGAAGGCGGATGCCATCGTCAATTCAGCCAATCCGTATCCGGTGATCGGCGGCGGAGCGGAATACAGTATCTATGAAGCTGCCGGAAAAGAGAAACTCCTCAAGGCAAGGGAAAGCATAGGAGCACTCCAGGAAGGTGAAGCAGCCTTTACACCTGCCTACGGCCTGAATGCCAAAGTTGTTATCCATACCGTTGCGCCGGTGTGGAAGGACGGTAAAAGCGGTGAAAAGGAACGTCTGGCCGCATGTTATGAAAATGCCCTGGCCATTGCCGAAGACCTGAAATGTGAAAGCATTGCCTTTCCGCTGCTTGCGGCAGGCACCAACGGTTTCCCGAAGGATACTGCATTGAATACAGCTATCAGCACCGTCTCTGCATATTTGCAGGAACATGATACGGAAGTCTGGCTGACCGTGTATGACCGGGAATCCTACCGGTTATCGGAAGAGCTGTACGGGGATGTACGCAGCTATATCAATGAGAACAGTGTCCTGATGACCATGTCCAGACCGCGCCCCAACCACATGTTCGATGCCATGCCCAGCGCTGCCGCAGGACCCATGCCAAAAGCGAAAAAGCCGATGGTGCTGCCCAAGAAGGAAGATACCTTCCAGCAGAAACTGCTGCAGCTGATCGATGAAAGCGGAGAAACGGATCCGGCCGTATACAGACGCGCCAACCTGGACAGAAAACTCTTTGCCAAAATACGCAAGGATATCAACTACAAACCCTCACGGAAAACAGCAGCTGCCCTGGCTCTTGCCTTGCGCCTGAGTGAAAAGGATGCCGAGGATCTTTTGGCAAGGGCAGGTCTTGCACTTTCCCGCAGCATGACCTCAGATCTCATCCTGCGCTACTGCTTTGAGAACCATATATACAATATTCAGGAGGTCAATGCGATCCTGTTTGCATTCGATCAGGAAACACTGTAAATGTCGCTTCACAGGCGACCATTTCCCTTCCGGAAACCTGTATTCTGCAGGTGTAAGGGAGGAAATACAGTATGAAAAAGAATCTGACAGAAATCGTCTTCATTATCGACCGCAGCGGTTCCATGGGAGGACTGGAGTCCGATACGATCGGCGGCTACAATTCATTCCTGGAACGGCAGAAGAAAGCAGAAGGAGAAGCGCTGGTATCTACGGTGCTCTTCAACAACCGCAGTGAAGTGCTCCATGACCGGGTAAATATAGCGGATGTGCAGCCGCTCGGTGAAAAGGACTATATGGCAGCCGGAACGACCGCACTGCTTGATGCGATCGGCGGCGCCGTGCACCACATCGGCAATATCCACAAGTATGCAAGAGATGAGGACAGACCGGAACATACGGTATTTGTCATCATCACCGACGGTATGGAGAATGCCAGCCGCCTCTATGACTATGATCATGTGCAGAGCATGATCTCCCGCCAGCAGGAACGCTTCGGCTGGGAATTCCTGTTCCTGGGTGCCAATATCGACGCTGTGAAGGAAGCAGGACGCATCGGTATCTCAGCAGATCACGCTGTCCGTCATATTTCCGACAAAAAGGGAACCGAGCTGAATTACCGGGTGCTCGCTGATGCTGTTTCAGGCATACGGAGAGGCGCCGCAAGCCCCAGCGGAAGCTGGAAAAAGGAAATCGAGCGAGACTACAGAAACCGCGGAAAACAGCATAAATAAGCCTGATTCAGTACATGTATGCATGATTCGTGAATGTAAGGGGTTGCAGAAAAACTGCAATTGAAAACGGTTACTTCCGGATCTGCGCAAAAAAACTTTTGTTCAAAGCTTGATTCGATTCTGAGGGTGCCTATAATGACTGTTGTCCTCCGGTAAGCACCGGCAAGGACATACATACATTCCTGTCCGCTGACCGGAAAGCTAGCACCGGCAGAGGCACAGAACCAGAATTGGAGGTACTTTGAATATGAAGACATTTATCGAATTCGCATCTGCGCTGATTGAACCTTTCTATGATGAGAAGTGGGTTGAGGATCCTTTCGGAGGAAGAATCTTCTGGTCTGTAAAGAGCAGAGCATAATACAGGTTAATCGTATTGTTCATGAAAGTACCGGCGGATGTCAGTGACATCTTCCGGTTTTTTCGTTTTATGTTATAGTATTTCAGGTAGTACATGCACGAAGGTTATTGTTCACAGGAGGGGACTGAATGACAATCGAAGATGCAATGAAACAGCGCCACTCAGTGCGCAGCTACACGGACCGTCCGGTTGAAGGAGAAGTCAAAGAACAGCTGGAAGAACTCGTTCAGCAGTGCAATGAGGAAGGAAACCTGCATATTCAGCTTGTGCTGGATGAGCCGAAGGCGTTTGACAGTACGCTTGCTCATTACGGAAGGTTTTCCGGGGTACGCAATTACTTTGTCCTGGTTGGTCCGAAGGATGAAAATCTGGAAGAAAGATGCGGCTATTACGGGGAGAAGCTTGTGCTGGAGGCACAGAGGCTTGGTCTCAATACATGCTGGGTCGGACTGACGTACAAAAAGATTCCGGAAGTGTTCGCTGTGGAAAAGGATGAACGCTTTGTCATGGTGATTGCGGTCGGCTACGGCACGATGAAGGGGGCTGCCCACAAGAGCAAATCCATCGGTGAACTCTGCACGGCTCCGGCAGGAATGCCTGACTGGTTCCGGCGCGGCATGGAAGCGGTTCAGCTGGCACCCAGTGCTCTGAATCAGCAGAAGATGCACTTTTATCTGGAAGGCAGCAAAGTCACTGCCAAGGCCGGATTCGGACTGCTGACGAAGATTGATCTCGGCATTGCGAAGTATCACTTCGAAGCGGCTGCCGGAAAAGAACATTTTGACTGGGCATAACCGGGTAATACCGGTTTTTTTGTATAATGAGGGTAACAGGAGGACTTATGCTGAAAATTGCGGAAAACAGACAGTCATTTCTTAAGGACGGAAAACCTTTCTTCTGGCTGGCGGATACCTGCTGGTCGGCATTTACAAACATAACAGACGAAGAATGGGACATTTATCTCCATATACGGAAGCAGCAGGGCTTCAATGTGCTGCAGATCAACATTCTGCCGCAGTGGGATGCCTCATACACGGATCTGCATTATTCACCGAAGAACAACAACAGCTGGTATGACCTGAACGATGCCTACTTTGAACACGCACGCAATATGTGTCTGCGCGCAAAGGAAGAGGGATTTGAACTGGCGCTGGTGCTTCTCTGGTGCAACTACATTCCGCATACCTGGGCATCCGACCGCTTTGAAACAGACCTGATTCCGTATGATGCCATTGATAATTATGTGCGCAAAGTGCATGCGTCATTTACGGATCTTGAGCCGGTATACATCATTACCGGTGACACCGATTTCAATACCGAGCAGACCGTTTCCTACTATGTAAAGGGCGGCACCCTGCTGAAGGAACTCGCTCCGCACTGCCTGTATTCAGCGCATCTGAAGGGAAACTATACCGATCTGCCGAGAGGCCTGATCCAGCTGATGGATTTCTGCATGTACCAGAGCGGACACAATCCGGCGGATGCGGACGCCCCGTACAGGCTTGCCCTGGATCTGCGCCAGCACCATCCGGACAGACCTGTCATCAACAGCGAACCGTGCTATGAGGAAATGGGACATTACGGAGCCGGACGCTACGGCAGATTCACCAGACGCGACGTGCGCAGAGCCGTATGCACAAGCATACTTGCCGGAGCCTGTGCAGGAGTTACCTACGGCGCCCAGGGCATCTACAGCTGGCACAAGACACACAAGAAGACTAGACCCGGTCTTGGGGAAGCATTTGATGAACCGAAACCGTGGCAGCAGGCCGTTATGTTTGAAGGAGCCTGGGATGTCAGCTTCCTGAAGAACATCATGGAAGGCATGCAGGCGGGGAAACTGAAACCGAGACAGGATCTGCTGGTAAACAACACCAAGGAAATCAGAGTGGCTGAAACACCGTGCGGAATGCTTGTATATGTTCCGTACAATACGAATGTAAAGCTCAGAACATCACTTGCCGGAAAACATGTGCAGGCGGTCGGTCTTGCGGAACGCTATGTTGCCGAAATGCCGGTGCGTGAAGAGGACGGTGTATCCGTGATCGGTCTGCATCCGTTCCACGAAGATGCACTGCTCATCATCCGGTAATAAAAAAACAGAGACCTTTCGGTCCCTGTCCGTGTTACAGAAGCGGCAGGATAATGCGGGAAGGTGCAGCGGGGGAAGCATATACCGATTCCTCCGCTTTTTTCGTGTGTTCCTGTGTTGACCATACACCGGGATAATTGCTGTGTACGGCATACTGCGGGAAGTCGGAGGAACTGACATCCAGGCGCAGACGGCTGCCTTTCTTCAGCGTCCAGGCAAGCGGCCACATGCGCAGGGTGATCTCCGTCTTTTCACCGGGTGTATAGGTGAGGCGGCTGTCGGCATTGTTCCGGTAAGCCAGGGTCGTGATGGTGCCGCGCATGTTGACGGCGGTTCCGTCTTCGAATACTTCCATGAGTTTGGCTGTAAAGGAAGTATCTTCCGCATCGGAGGATACACAAAGGTGCACTTCGATGGGTCCGCAGACCTGCAGATCATTCTTAAGAGGATCCGACATCCAGGTCAGCACATCCTTACGCCAGCCGGGTTCAGGCTGTTTCAGGGAACCAATCTCATCCCAGCTTTTGAGCAGGGATTCAGCGCCATGGGAAAGCACGGGATTCTCCGGATCATATGTGTATGTGCGTACGGTTTCACCATGGGCAGGTTCTGCACTGAGACTTGTTCCGCTCAGGTAATACGTGCATGTCTTGGTCTCCGGCAGCGGCCATGGAGCATTCAGCCAGCGGTCTTCACCGATCTGATAGAGCTGCACTTCACCTTCAGGCAGTTCATTTCTGCGCAGGATGCGGTCAAACCACTGTATCGGTGTACGCACACTGTCATCCTCCAGAAGGGTGATATCCTGGTGGGCAATGACCGGCTGGTAGCCGTGGTTCCATGGACCGATCTGCAGCACACTGTGTTTCTTTGCTTCTTCGGAGAGCAGATCGAAGGTGGCGAGTGCACTGCCGAGATGATGATCATACCAGCCTTCACGGATGAAGACCGGGAACTTCACTTTGCCGGGAATATTGTACAGCTGATTCCAGAAACCCTGTTTCCAGTACGGATCGCTGCGGTCGGGTGATGATATCCAGCTGCGGTACCAGGCAAGCTCACCGCCCCACATGGCTTCATCCACATTGATCTGCGGACGGTAGGCAGCGGATGTCATGTAGTCGGCATTCACAGGATGGCCGGCATTCTGCATCGCCCATGAGGTGAGGATATCCTGACGGAAGAGACCGTCTTTGTAGGCTGAGGTATGTCTGTCGCATCCGTAGACACCGAGAAACATTGTTTTTACTTTATCCGGGACGGCATCGGCCATGGCCCAGCCGGTCAGAGCAAGATAGGAATCACCCCAGTATCCCAGGGCGCCGAACCGGTCATCTTCCTGCAGAAACTGCATCAGGCGCAGACCGTCTCTGCGTTCATTGACATTCGGTTCCCACACACCTTCCGAACCGTTGGTTCCCCGGCACCACTGCAGGACAAAGCCGAAACCTCTGCGGCAGTATTCCTCTGCCCGTACGATCATCATCGCCTCCTGGCCGGCATAGCAGCTGCGCACGACGATGCAGGGAGCAGGGGAGGGCTCCTCCGGCAGCCAGATCTGTGTACGCAGGCCAACGCCTTCCTCATCCCTTAACATAAATTCTTCGTAACTTCCGACTTTGGACGTAACAGGCACACCGCACGAGGCAAACAGTGCTCTGCAGCGTTCTTCCGGACTCATCTGATTATTTGTCATGGTATTCTCCAATCTGTGCAGCTATCTGAATTATAACTCTATTACAGGCAGGAGAGCCCACAGTTTTACCTGTGTGGATGACAGCCGAAAAGCTTTGCTATAACCAAAAGACTTACTACTGATCTTAAGAACAGACTGAATAAACTTGCAGCTCAGCACCCGGATCTCTTGTAGTGCGAAGGATGAGAACATGGAATACGGCAGCATCTCTATATTATTCAGAAATCAGGCGTCTCAATCCGGTTGCTTGCACCATATAGTGAGGCGGACGAAAGGTGGCCAGTGAATATACTAAAAGCATAGTATAATCATCGGATTACAACAAGAAGAACTTGCTAAATCGCAAGATATATGATAAGATACCTGTATTGAAGGAAGACTTGCTTCTCGAAAAATGGAGATATCTATGAGACATATCAGCTATAAACCCTTGTGGCACACACTTCTGGACAGAGACATGAAAAAGGAAGATCTCCGAATTGCGGCTGGATTGACCACGAACATGATTGCTAATATGGGTAAGAACAAAGGTATCAGCATGGAAACGCTGGAGAAGATCTGTGATGCACTGAAATGCGAGATCACAGACGTTATCGAATTGACAGATGAGCTTCCGGAGGCAAAGGAAGCGGAACAATAAAACTGGAAGGTGGTATCCTATGCCTGAACAGCAGAATATTGAATGGAAAGAATCCTGGCGGGATGAATATCTGAAATGGATCTGCGGCTTTGCGAATGCGCAAGGCGGCAAGCTTTATATTGGCTGTGATGATAACGGCAATGTTGTTGGAATCAATAATTCTAAGAAGCTTTTAGAGGACATACCGAATAAGGTTCGTGATGCCATGGGAATCATTGTAGGCGTTAATCTTCTGACGGAAGGCGGCTAAGAGTATATTGAAATCGATGTGCCGTCCTATCCGGTCGGGATCTCCTGCAAGGGCGTATATCATTATCGCAGCGGAAGCACAAAGCAGACCCTCACCGGTCCGGCGCTGGAAGCGTTCCTTCTCAGAAAGCATGGAGCGACCTGGGATAACTCTCCGATGCCGGCTTTTACAATGGATGATGTCGATGATAATGTTATTATGCATTTAAGAAGCTTGCAGCTAAGAAGGGCCGCATTGATTCAAGCCTGCTGGACGAACCGAAGGAAGTCCTGTTAGACCGGCTGCATCTTATCAATGGAGACTATCTGACCAATGCAGCTATGCTTCTTTTCAGCAAAGACCCGGAAAGGTATCAGCTCGGAGCATTTCTGAAGATCGGATATTTTGAAACGGATGCAGATCTTCTTTATCAGGATGAGGTTCATGGATCCCTTTTGGAGCAGGTGGACAAGGCAATTGAGCTGATTTATCTGAAGTATATGCGGGCAAAGATATCCTATGAAGGGATACAGAGGATCGAGCGGTACTTTGTGCCGGAGGCCGCACTTCGTGAGGCCTTGCTGAATGCTGTATGCCATAAACAGTACCAATCCGGAATCCCAATCCAAATCAGCGTATATGAAGATAGGCTATATGTTGCCAATGTCGGAAGCCTTCCAGAGGACTGGACGCTTGAGAAACTGATGAAAAAGCATACTTCAAAGCCGTATAACCCGAATATTGCTTACGTCTTTTACCTGGCCGGATTCATTGAAAGCTGGGGACGCGGAGTTGAGAAGATCTGTAACGCTCTAAAAGCTGACAATTTGCCGATGCCTGAATATATGGTTAATTCCGGAGATATCATGATCAAGTTTACGGGGCCGGAGGATCGTATAATCAGGGTGTCTGGCCAGTTATCAGAAAAGTTATCAGAAAAGTTATCAGATAAGCTTTCTGAAAAGGAACAGAAAACTTTTGAGTTGCTTTTAGAAGATCCAGGTTATACTTCACCGCAGATAGCGGAGAAACTGAATGTCAGCAGAGTCTCTGTAACAAAATACCTGAGGACTTTAAAAGAAAAGGGATTGATTGAAAGAATCGGTTCTGACCGTAAAGGATATTGGCGAATCATAAAGTGACATAGCATTCTCTGTTTGATTTTCGGTTTGTAATATTCATCGAAAACTGAATACTAAAGATGATGGAAGCGTCGGCGTTATTGTCAGCGCTTTCTCTTTTTCATAGGATGACCGGAATGACGGAGAACTGTCGCCAGTTCAATCATTTTTGCGTTAATGAACAGTATAAGGCATTATGGAAAACAAGATTAATGGAAGTGTCAGAGTATCCAGTATTGATCAGAATGAGGATTGTCAACTTATGGTCCTAAACAAGGTGAATACTCCGATGAAGAACATCTATATAGATAAGTTCTCCGGCAAGGCAAACTAGTATGGCTGTAAAGTCATCAAAGTTCCAAGATATTATGCAAGCAGTCAGACATGTCAACCCTGCGGTAAAAGATCCAACTGTCAGTCGATGGGAATGTCCCAGTGTCACATCGTGCATGACAGAGATTGCAATGCGTGCATAAATATTCTGAACAAAGGATTAGAGATTCTTCGCACAGTTGCTTGACCGGCATTCCAAATAGGGTAGGCACACCCGAATCTACGCTTGTGGAGACTATGTAAGACTGATGTTCTTCGGAACAAAGCAACGGTCATTAAAGCAAGAATCCCAATACTTCAGCTGCGGAAGTGTCAAAGCAGATGTGAAATGTATGCGGACACACAATAAGGTATAATGATTAAAAGCAGAGAGGTAAGCGTATGCGTTCTATCAGTATTATGGTCAAGCCGGCTTCCGGCAACTGCAACATGCACTGCGATTACTGCTTTTACTATGATGAAATGCAGAACCGCGAACAGACTTCCTACGGTATGATGAGCAGGGATACCATGAAGCAGGTTATCCGCAGAACATTAATGCATACGGAACAGTACTATTCCCTGGCTTTCCAGGGCGGGGAACCGACACTGTGCGGCATTGATTTCTTCAAGGATGTGCTGTCCTTTATACGTCTTTACAATGTGAACAATGCTGAGATCCATCTTGCCCTGCAGACCAACGGATATGCGATCAATGAGGAATGGGCTAAGTTCTTCGCGGACAATCATTTCCTGATCGGTCTCTCCGTGGACGGTCTGCCTGAGTTACACAGGGCTTTCAGGCACGGCAATGACGGCGGCGACAGCTATGATCACATCACCAGGACCGCTGCGCTTTTTGATCAGTACGGGGTTGAGTACAATATCCTGACGGTTGTGCACAGGGAAACAACAAAGCATGCCAAAGAAATCTATGAAACATATAAGCAGAGAGGCTGGAAATGGCTGCAGTTCATCAACTGTCTTGATCCCCTCGGGGAAGAACCGGGCAGCCGTCCGTATTCCCTGCGTCCGGAGGATTATGCTGTCTTCCTGAAGGATCTGTTTGCCTGCTGGTACCGTGATTTCAAGAAGGGGGAACAGCCCTATATCCGTATGTTTGACAACTATATCGGTGCATATCTCGGGTATATGCCGGAAGCCTGCGACCAGCGCGGTGAATGCGGTGTGTCCTATGTCGTTGAAGCAGACGGCGGTGTGTATCCGTGTGACTTCTATGTACTGGATGATTATCTGCTCGGCAATTTCCGCAGGGATATCCCTGATGCCATTGACCGCAAGCGGAAGGAAATCTGCTTCGTGGAGCGCTCCCGCAAAATACCGGAGGAATGCCGCAAGTGTAAATACGGTGCCCTTTGCAGGAACGGATGCTACAGAACCAGGGAAGTGCAGAAGGACGGGAAGAACTATTTCTGCAGTGCCTACAAAGAGTTCTTTGATGCATACTGGCCGCAGATCCGTGAAATCGCAGAAATAACCGCGAAACAAATGAAACGGAAGTAAAAAAGGAGGCAGGGGACCAACGTCATTAAGTTAAGAAAGAGGTTTACAGAGTAACTTGAGAGTATTCTGTAGACCTTTTTTCAAGATTGAATGATAAGACATTATGAAAAGCATCATATGATGTCATAATGTGATCTGGATTATCAGTTATAATGAA